>JAUVIY010000319.1 GCA_030592625.1 Spirochaeta sp.
GATCCATCGACAGGCGAGCCATGAATCGGGCCGTTGAGATACTCAAAGGTTTTCAGGAACTGATGGCACCCTACAGCGTCGACCGCATCGTTGCTATCGGAACCAGTGCTTTGGAAGAATCGGAAAACCGGGAGATGTTTATCGACCGTGTGATGCTGCAGACCGGTATCGAAATCCGGGTGATTGACAGTGTCGAAGCGAATCAGCTCACCTGGCTGGCAGTCCGGGAACCTCTGAACAAAGCACTGACCGGTTTCAAACGTCATAATTCCCTGATAATCGAGGCAGGGGCCGGCAGCACCGATCTGATGATTCTCAAAAAGGGGAAAATCACCAGTTCACACGCCCTGCCTATCGGTACTCTGCGTTACATCCAGAAACTGGATCAGAATTTCGGTGGCAACATCGGCAATGTCAGGAAGTTTTTCAGAAATCATGTAACAAGAACCGTCAAGGCGATATCTCATGAACTCCGTCTTTCCAAGATTTCAAAATTCATAGCTATAGGAAGCGATGCACGCCTCATGGCCGACCGTCTCGGACATCCTATTACGGAAGAAATGGCTGTCATCCCGAGGGATGCATTCAGGAGCTTTATGAAGGAAATCGAACCTTTGGACCCGGAGGAGATTATTACCCGACTGGATCTTCCATTGAATGAAGCAGAACTCTTCTATCCGGCCATGCTTATTTACGACACATTTGTCGAATCCACCAGAGCTGATGTGATATTGGTTCCTTCTGCCGGTATCCGTCAGGGACTGCTTATAAACTATGCTGCCGGCCGCAATACCCTCAGGAAGATTTTCAGTACACAGGTCCTGGCAAGTTCCCGCAGTCTGGCTAAACATTACAAGACCGATATGAAGCATGCAGAGTTCGTAATGAAACAGGCCGTCCTGCTGTACGATTCCCTGAATGCCGAACTCGGGCTTATGGGATATCATCGCATGTTCCTGGAAGCTGCCGCAATTCTTCATGATATCGGCGTATTCATCGGCGGAACAAGTCATCATAAGCATAGCCAGTATATCGTACACAATTCGGATATCATCGGGCTGTCGGCCTCCGACAAGGAGATTGTAGGACATATCGTCCGATATCACAGAAGAGCTAAACCCCAGAGCTCCCACAGCCTGTATATGAGCCTGAATCGTAACGATCGGATCGTCATTCAGAAGCTATCCGCCCTCCTGAGAGTTGCCGATGCATTGGACAGATCCCACACCCAGCAAATAGTCATCAGCGATCTGGAAATTAAAAACGACAGGCTGATTATACAAACCTCTTATCCCGGAGATCTGTCCCTGGAAGAACTCAGTCTTGCAGAAAAGGGCGATTTATTCGAGAACCTTTTCGGCCTGAGAACCGTCCTGAGATTCGATAATTCGACAATAATGTGAGACCGACATGAAAGACGAGAAATTCATCCAACGGGAGATTTCCTGGAACGCATTCAACGCCCGGGTGATGAGAGAGGGCTTACGGGACGATGTCAGGCTACTGGACCGTCTGAAATTCATGTCCATCACCAGTTCGAATTACGATGAATTTTTCATGATTCGTGTCGCAAGACTGATGCGTGATGCCATGGAAGGTGATGTCCCCTTCCCGCCTGTTGGTGAGCGGCCATCGGAAGTACTCGCCGATCTTCTCCTGGAGATACGCAAAGTCATCGAGCTGCAGGACCGGACGGTAACTCAAGACATTATCCCCGCTCTCGCGGAAGAAGGACTGAATATCCTTGGGCCCGAAGACTGGGGACTTGAAGAGAACCTTAAGGCAGATCGTATCTTCAAAACCGAACTCTTCCCGCTATCCACTCCCATCGCACTCGGGAACGATACACAGCTCACCAATCTGGTTACCCAGAGTCGTATCTACACAGCGTACTCCCTTGATGACGACGAGCTGGCGATTATACGGCTACCGGACAATATTGATCGCTTCAGGGATCTGGGCATCTCCGGAGACAAGAAAAAAATCATATTGCTGGAAGACATTCAGATGACCCGTGGAGACAAGTTCTTTCCCGGACGCCATATGAAGTCTTCATGTTTTTTCCGGGTTACCAGGGACGCCGACATGACCGTCAACGAGGAACGGGACGAGGATTTTATTGCCGCAATGGAAGAGATCCTGGAAAGCCGGAAGAACAGCTTTCCGGTAAGGTTGGAAACCCGGGGAGACATCGAACTCGCCGAACGATTAAGGGGGAATCTGAACATTCCCGAATCGAATCATTTCCACCTGATCTCTCCCCTGGATCTCAAGGCATTTTCAAAGATTGCGTTAATGCCCGGATTCGAACATCTCAGGACTGTACTTCCTTCTCCCCAATCCGCGGAAGATCTGTCGGAAAATGACGATATATGGGAAACCCTCAAGGACCGGGACATCCTGCTGCATCATCCGTACGAAACCTATGCCCCGGTTATCAGAATGGTAGAGGAAGCCGCAGAGGATCCGGCCACATTAGCCGTAAAGATGATTATGTACCGTACAAGCTGCGACTCACCCATCGTCAGCGCCCTTATCAGGGCGGCAGAAAGAGGCGTACAGGTTACCGTCCTGGTAGAACTGAAAGCTCGATTCGACGAAGGAGCCAATATCAACTGGGCGGCGAGGCTGGAAAAAGCAGGAGCCATCGTCATCTATGGCCTGGCGGTATTAAAAGTTCACGCAAAGGCTTTGATGATCGTTCGCAGGGAAGACGAGGGGATTCGCCGATATCTGCATCTGGGAACGGGAAATTACAACGATTCAACAGCAAAACTCTACACAGATCTCGGCTTAATGACGGCAAGGGAAAATTACACACGTGATGCCGCTCTTGTGTTCAACGCCATTACCGGCTATTCATCCGATCCTCACCTGGAAACCCTGTTTATGGCCCCATTTACCCTCAGACGTGAAATCTTGAGACTCATTCATCGTGAAGAGAAAAGAGCCAGGGGGGGTGAAGAAGCAAGGATCGTCGCAAAAATGAACTCCCTGGTCGATCAGGAAATCATCGAAGCTCTGTACGAGGCATCTGATGCAGGTGTGAAAATCGATCTCAACATCAGAGGCATCTGCTGTCTGAGGCCAGGTGTTGAAGGTCTCAGTAAAAATATACGCGTCGTAGGCATCATCGACGCCTTCCTCGAGCACTCCCGCGCCTTCGTCTTTCACAACGGTGGGAGGGTTGAAGTGTATCTTTCCAGTGCAGACTGGATGGCTCGGAACCTCAACAGGCGTGTGGAATTACTCTTTCCCGTCGCCGATTCGGGTCATAAACGTCGTATCGGGTCGATACTCGAGAATTATTTCAAGGACAATTGCCGATCATGGGAACTCCACTCAGACGGGAGTTGGGACATGATTCACCCTGCGAAAGGGGAAAAATGTTTCCGGATACAGGAGTATCTTGCCGAAAAAGCAGTAGCTCTGGCCGCCGGCAGAGTAACCATAGAGAAAAAAACCCTGTCTGTTCGACGTAAACCTTCATGAGTGTCCCCCACCTTGTCACTCAAAGGTGCCTCATCAACAGCTTCACGCCGTCAGGTGCTTTCTCACCACCTCAGGCATCCTCTTCAACGGTGTCACCCACTCACGATTCAAGGTCTTGCGTGC
>JAUVIY010000331.1 GCA_030592625.1 Spirochaeta sp.
GCATGGCTACCGAGAGGGTGGAAGATCTATCCATACTCAAGGCGGTGGGAGCCACTCCGATAGATATCAGGATTCTGTTTCTCAGGCAGGGACTTGTTATCGGCGGTACCGGCGGTGTCATCGGCAGTATCTTCGGTGTTCTGATCGGCGGGAATGTCGATACGATACTGAGTGCCGTCAGACATCTGCGTTATGCACTCTCGGGATTCTTCAATCCCGGATCATTCCGCTCGCATCCGGTAGATGCTTTTTTCAGAAGTTCTGAAGTGATGGCCGGGGATGTTATTATCATACTATTTCTGGTCGTTCTCATGTCTTCCCTGGCGGCCGTTCGTGCCGCTTCACTTGCGGCTTGTCAGAAGCCGGCGGAGGTGCTCAGAAGTGAATGAACCGACTGTAATTCTGGAACAGGTCAGTAAAACCTTCCGTTCCGGTTCAGATGACCTGAGGGTACTGCGTGATGTGAGTCTGACAGCATACGGAGGGGATAGTATCGCTGTCGTCGGTGCATCCGGCTGCGGTAAAAGTACGTTGCTGAATCTCATCGGCGGGCTGGACCGGGCCGATTCCGGGAATATCAGTGCTTGTGGATTTGATGTGAGTAAACTCGATGAAAATGAACTTACCGCATATCGATCCGGCGGGGTGGGTTTCGTGTTTCAGTTTCATTACCTTCTCAAGGATTTCACTGCATTGGAAAATGTCATGCTGCCCATGCTGATGACCGGTTCGGGGCACCGGAAAGCGGCTGATGAAGCGATGATTCTTCTTGATAAAATCAATGTGGCCGACCGGGCCGATCATTTCCCCGCACAGCTGTCCGGGGGAGAGCGACAGAGAGTAGCCCTGGCCCGGGCACTGATTAACGATCCTCAGCTGATACTCGCCGACGAGCCCACAGGTAACCTGGATGAAGACCATAAGGCGCTTATTACCGATCTGCTTTTTTCCTTGACTTTCGAATCCGGTAAAACCCTTCTTCTTGTAACCCATGCAATGGATCTGGCATCCAGAGCGGACAGAATACTGAGATTGAGCGAGGGGCAGCTGCTCCCGGTATGAGCGGTCCACTATTCATCGCACGGCGTCTGTTTCTCAGACAGCGGCGGGAGCATCGACAAGGTCATCCCCTGATTGGCGCCTCGTTGGGGATCGCATTGTCCCTCATCCCGCTGGTGACTGTGGATCATGTGGCCGATGCCATGATTGAAGGCATCATCGCCCGCTACAGGGAAACGTCTTCCTATCATTTTCAGGTTCATTCCTGGGGCACACCCGACCGTGTCGAGTGGGAAGAAATGGTGAAAGGGATTGAATCCGAAAATATTGTAAAAGACACCTGGATCGAAAGACAGGGTTTCGGCCTCGCCCGGGCGGGTGATACACGGGAAGGACTAACCTTACGGGCACTTCCTCCCGATCTTGCCGACCGGGATGAATCTTTTGCTGCCTTTATTGAATTCGATTCGGGGCGTTGGGATCTGGATACATCAGATTCCATACTCCTTGGTCGTGAAGCGGCCAGACGGCTGAACGCCGGGGTAGGGGACGAGTTACGTGTTCTGACAGCCAGGAGACTGAATGACGGTCGATATGTACCACGGGTAACCAGGTTCACAGTGCATGGAATTTTTTCCAGCGGGTATCAGGATCTGGATCGGACATGGGCATTTATACCACTGGAAACCGGATGGTCGATACTCTCACCCGAAAGTTCGAGAACCTTTATTGGAGGTAAATTTCCCGACCCGGGGGCCGGTATGGAGGAATCCAGACGGTTTCTTTCCTCATCACTACCGGACCGATGGATGGTTTACGACTGGAGAGAGCTGAACAGGTATTTGCTGAGCAACCTTGAAAGTACCCGGAATATATTACTGTTCATCATGGCACTCATCATACTGGTCGCGGTTTTCAACGTTATGACATCTCTGATCATGCTGACTCTGGAGCGGCAGCGGGAGATTGGAATACTGAAATGTACCGGAACTTCTCCCGCCGATATTACAAAAACATTCGTTCTGGCGGGGATGATGGCCTCTGCTGTTGGAACTCTTGCGGGGTTGGGAGGCGGTCTTCTGGTTTCCCTGTTCATCAACGAGATTATCTCGGGGATAGAAACTTTCTTGAATTTATTCTCAGGCACCGGTAGAGGGATGGCAGGGCCGAAACTCCTGGATGAAGGGTATTATCTTCAGTACATCCCGATTCATATCCGCTGGAAATCCACCGCTCTTATCGGAGCTGCAACATTCTTCCTTTCATTGGCCGCCAGTGCCTTCCCGGCCTCAAGAGCGGCAAGGCTCAAGCCCCTGGATGTTTTGAGAAAGCATTAAAGACCACTCACTTGCTACCTTCCGATACCGGGGCTCTGCCCTGGTTCTACTGATACCTCTCAGTCCCAATAATTCAAAATGTCTGATAGCTAAATGATAGGTAATTCAGTATCCTTCATTACAGGAGAACTGAATGATCAAGGGACTGACCCAACGTGCTCAGCGAATACTTACCATACTGGCAAAGGAAGAAGCCAAACGATTCCATGCCGACAAGCTGCTGAGTGAGCATATTATCCTGGCTATTCTGCGGGAAAAGAGCGGTATCGCCTTCAAATGCCTTCAGAGGCTGGGGATTAATATGTTGGAAATGGTTACCGAATTGGAAAAAGGGCTTCCTCATAGAAATCCATCTTTCCAGCTTGGAGAGATACCTCCCTCAAACCGCGTAAAAATGCTGCTGGAAAACGCCGCTAATGAAGCTACGACACTCAATCATGAATATATCGGCACCGAACACTTCCTGCTTGCCGCCGCGGGTGAGCCGGGCAGTGCCACCAGTGCGTATTTGTCCCTCTATAAAGTGACCGTGGATATACTCCGTGGCATTGTTTACGAAATAAACGGAGAACGGGAGGGAACAAGGACATCTCAGCGGAAAGTGGAAAAGCCGGTCTTTACCAAAAAGGCATCCGGCTCGGAGAACAAGTCCGTTACCGGCATGCTGGACGAATTCTCCCGGGACCTGACAGCTATGGCGCAAAAGGGGCAACTGGATCCTGTTGTCGGTCGGGAAAAAGAAATCGCCAGGGTTATGAGAATCCTGGCCAGGCGTACCAAGAACAATCCGGTACTGATCGGGGAACCGGGAGTTGGTAAAACCGCAGTCGTTGAGGGACTGGCCCAGGAAATCATTGACGGAACGGCTCCCGATATATTCTCAGGCAAACGTCTGGTCAGCCTCGATCTGGCAGCACTGGTTGCCGGTACGAAGTACAGGGGTGAGTTCGAGGAACGACTGAAGAAAGTTATCAAGGAGATCGACAAGGCCGGAAATATCATTCTGTTCATCGACGAGCTTCATACCATCATCGGTGCAGGCGGTGCCGAGGGAGCCATCGATGCATCAAACATGCTCAAACC
>JAUVIY010000323.1 GCA_030592625.1 Spirochaeta sp.
GGTTGTATCTTCCGGCGGGAGCCATATCCTGATAACAGTACGTTTTACGAATAACAGCACCGAAAGCGTTAGATTTGCCCCAATGCTTCTGCTTGATACCTCTTTGGGGGAAGTTACCGGCTTGCCATTTCATGTGGCCGACGGGACATATGTCTCGGATGAACAATTCTATGAAGGTCCGAAAGTACCCGAATGGGTGAAGAGTTACAGAAACTCAGATACACCTTCGCTCACCATTATCATGGATGGAAAATCTGCTACCCGGCCACAGTCGCTTACTCTGGCGAATTGGTTCAGACTGAAACAGGACGGCGCTTTGTTCGTACCGGAAATCGGCAGGGACTTCAGCTGCCTTCCGTTTTCAGAAGCTGACAGTGCCGTACTCATCAGATACAAAGAAAAGAAAATCGCTTCAGGTGAATCAATTGAGATAGACCTGGTAATCGGTCTGAATGAAAATGCTCCGGGACCTGAGGCTTACGAAAAGTTGATTCCGGTTTCCGTCGATCCGGGAGTGGAAAATATCAGGCTCAGGGAATATACACTGCGACAGAGAATCGGAGAAATCCGATCGCTTCTCGACGCAATAGACATTCTGATTGATAATGATGGAGTTATTACCGGAGAGGCCGTAACGGAACTTGAAGGACAGACGGCAATCCAGGAGAAGCTTCGGACGGAGTATGAAAATCTATAACAGAGACCTCAAGCGCGCTCGGCGATGGTTGGCCGCAGGCCGTAGCTCCAAAGTCATTCATTTTCTTGAACCTAAAGTTCCCTTGTTCATCGAAGATCCGATTTATTATGCGATACTCGGGCGGGCGTGCCTCGAATCCGGATTACTCAAGGACGCCGATACCTATCTGAGCCGCGGGCTGCAGGCCGATCCGGCACATTTGGACGTACGGCTCACCCTTGCGGTTAACCATCTTAAACGCAAAGATCCGGCGGCTGCGGTAAGAACCTGGTTGGAAGTCCTGGAGGATTTCCCAAAGGATAAGAACGCCCGGCGTGGTTTGAAGTCACTGAAAAAAATAACCGACCAACATCAGCAGGATCGTTTCCTGGAGAAATTCGATGCACGCATATATCTGCCGTTCATCGGTTCCAGATGGCCGGGACGGATTCTGATTTTCCTTCTTGTCATTCTCATTGTACTTATGGGGTTTTACTTCAGAGAGATCATCGTTTCTTCACTGTCATCCTTCAGGGGACGGAACGACAGACCGGGAACCGAGAACTTGATACCGGAGGCCGGCCAACCACTGATTGAGAGCGGCACGGATGTTCTTTATCCCATGGAAGGCTCCGAGATTACCAGAACACTGAAGAAGGCATTAAAGTATTTCCAATTATATGAAGACAATAAAGCCCGTTATGAATTGAATAAAATCAAATATTCAAATGCAGCCAAGGATATTCGACAACAGGCTATTGGTCTGCTCGCTATCCTCGGGGAACCGACGATTGAAGATATCGAAACCGATTATTCCTATGCTGACGTCAGTGACACTCCCTGGCTTTTTGAGGGTAACTGGGTTCTCTGGAGTGGAATGACAGCGAATGTCGTGTATGACGAAGATGTCATCCGTTTCGATTTTCTGGTGGGATTCGAGGAAGGGCAGGTTCTGGAAGGTAAGGTTTCGGTGGAGTTGCCCTTTCTGGCCGTTATGGAACCGCTTCCTTTGGAATTACTGGCCCGGGTAGAACCACGAAACGGCTCATTCGTACTCGTGGGTAAAACCCTTCACTTCCTGCGATAGCAGGTCATTTACAATTCACAGTATACAAACGTTAAGTATTTCTATCGATTTCTCTTGCGATTCGTAGAGATTGGCGGGTATTATGGCCTCAAGTTCAAGCAACGGGAGATCCTGCGTCGTCAAAGTATGCAGGAAGGCTGGATATGGCAAAAACAAAAGACACGGGAAACGTCAAAGGCAACGGAGAGAGAGAAAAAGCCGTCGAGGCGGCCAGACTCCAGATCGAAAAGCAGTTCGGTAGGGGCTCTCTGATGAAAATGGGCGAGAAGCCGCTGGTAAAAGTTGAGACGATACCCTCAGGATCGATGCTGCTCGATGAAGCCCTGGGTGTCGGTGGTTATCCAAAAGGTCGGATTGTCGAGATATACGGTCCGGAAGCTTCGGGTAAAACGACACTTGCGCTCCACGCCATTGCCGAAGCTCAGAAAAAGGGTGGAATCGCCGCATTCATCGATGCGGAACATGCCCTGGATCCCATATATGCCGGGAATCTCGGCGTTGATGTGAACAATCTATGGGTGAGCCAGCCCGATACCGGTGAACAGGCTTTGGAAATAACCGAATCTCTGATCCGATCCGGTGGTGTTGACATCATTGTCATCGACTCGGTTGCCGCACTGACTCCTCGGGCGGAGATAGAGGGTGATATGGGCGATTCTCATGTCGGGCTTCAGGCCAGGCTGATGAGTCAGGCCCTTCGGAAGCTCACCGGCACCATCAGTAAATCCGGGTGCTGCCTTGTTTTCATCAATCAAATCAGAATGAAAATCGGCGTTATGTTCGGTAATCCTGAAACAACGACAGGTGGTAATGCACTGAAGTTCTATTCATCGATCCGGCTTGAGGTGAGGAAAATTGAAACCATAGCCAAGGGCCAGGAAGATGCTATCGGTAACCGGGTCAGGGTGAAGGTGGTAAAGAATAAAGTGGCGCCGCCGTTCCGCCGTGTAGAACTCGAAATCATATTCGGCAAAGGCATATCCGCCAGCGGCAGTCTGCTGGACGGAGCATTGGCGCATGATATGATTGCAAAAAGCGGCAGTTGGTATTCGTTGGGTGACCAGAGAATCGGCCAGGGGCGGGAAAATGCCAAGCAGTACCTTGAGGATAATCCGGATATTGTAGCCGGTCTCGAAAAGACCCTCAGGGAGAAAATGTTCCCTCAGATCGAAGAAAATGGAGCTCCCACGGCATCGGATTCCGACAAGGTAAAACCTGCCAAGGAGAAACCCGCCGAAGAAGCAAAAATCGACCTCTTCTGAGCCGGAAACAAATGAATACGATCTGGCTCGGAATCGGTGCCAATATAGGTGACCGCTCTTCATTCATTGGAGCGGCTATCGAATCACTTTGTGGATTCCTCGATAATCTGATTGCTGCACCTTATTATTTGACTGCCCCCCGGGGTTATTTCGACCAGCCTGATTTTCTGAATACGGCCGTCAGAGGCGAGACTTCGCTATCACCCCTGGAACTGTTGGACCGAATCCATATTATCGAAGCCGAGGGTGGACGAAACAGGAGTGATACACCTGTAAATGGTCCACGTACCATAGACATCGACATTCTGCTTTACGAAAAACTATGCCGAACTTATGAAAGGGATAACGGCAGTCAGCTCACAATACCTCATCGATCCATGCATGAGCGGCTTTTTGCTCTTCGGCCCTTGTTGGATCTGGATCCTGACCTTGAAGATCCGAGAGACGGTATCCCCTGGAAAATCAAGGCCTCGCACCTTTGGAGACAACGGGTTAAGCTATACCGGAGATGAGTGTAGATATTGCATCTGAA
>JAUVIY010000172.1 GCA_030592625.1 Spirochaeta sp.
GACGGTGTGAGCGCCGATATCGGAGAGGCCGATTTTGTCCGTCTGTCCATCATCGGAGCTCTTAAACTCTACCTGGACTTCATCAACATGTTCCTTTTTCTTCTCCGGATCTTCGGTCGTCGTCGGTGATGAGTAGTCTCAAGGATTTCCCGGACGCTTCTATGTCGGATCATACGGGAATGGTAAAAATTCCAGGGGGGTACTGAAAATCCTGAAAAAAGCATTTCAGTTATCAGGAATAGCTGTAGAAACTGCCTTACTGCTGCTATTCTCTACAGTCGGATTTGCTCGGGAACCGGTTCCCGGGCCGGATAACCTTTCGGCTCCCGTTTATATCGTAGCGGATGCTGCAACCGGGATCGTGATTTTGGAACAATCCGCTGATACTCTTCTTCCTCCGGCATCCCTTGCCAAGCTTATGACCCTGCACTTATCTCTTTCCGATGTGGCATCCGGCCGTCTCTCTTATGAAGAAATATATCCGGTGCCACCGGGTGGAGAAGCTCTGTCGATGGAACCCGGTTCATCGGTTCTCGGACTCACCGCCGGTGATGAGGCCACACTGATCACTCTGCAAAGAGCGGCTGCATTGGTTTCAGCCAATGATGCCGCATGGACTCTTGCTCTTCTTTCCAGTACAAGCGGGACAGCTTTTATCCTGAGAATGAATCATGAAGCCGATGCAATCGGTATGAGGGAGACGGTGTATTCAGATCCGGACGGATGGTCATCCAGGTCACAAACAACCGGGGCGGATCAGATGCGCCTGGCTCTCCATTATCTGCAAGAACATCCGGGGGTTCTTGATCTGGTTCATGCCCAGTCAGGCATGATTTACATGGATGCCGACAAAATTGCCAATCAGACTGTAAAAAAGAATACAAACCTGCTTATCGGCCGGGTGGAGGGTGTAGACGGATTAAAAACAGGTACCATTCCTTCAGCCGGATTCCATTTTATCGCAACTGCAGAGCGGGAAAAGACACGTTTTATTGCTGTTGTAATGGGAATAAGAGCAGAGAGCTATGTCGATGGCCTGAACAAGAGATCTGATGATGCCGCAGTTCTTCTGGAGTGGGCTTTCCGCAACTATTTCACATGGAAACCCGGTGAGCCTGATTCGATTATGGTACCTGTCCGTCATGGGGATACAGATTCAGTTGGCCTGGAAATCACCGATGCGATTGAGTCACTTACCATGAAACGTTCTGATGACCGTCCAATAGTCATAATGGTGGATGCACCTGAAGAACTCACGGCTCCGCTGGAGGCAGGTAGGATTGTCGGAATGATTCGATGGTATCAAGGAGGTAAACTCCTTCTTGAATATCCCCTTCGCATCACCGTCGGTGTCGAAAGGCGCTGGAAAATAAAGGATATAGAGGTAATTTCAAAAATCGAGCATTTTTTAAATTACCCAGACCTTTAGAATACTTAATTTATTATATAATAATAAATTAAGTATTCGACCCCATAACGAGGCTCTTGCAAAATGGTAATTTTGAAAGAACCTATAGTCTGATTCCCGAACGGAGCGAGAGTAAATAGCGGTTCCGCAAAGCGAAATTGCGAGCAGTACACCCGAGTATTTTCGGGCGAGTGCCGGGAAAGAAAAAAGAGGCATATATGAATCAGGACCATGTGAGGAAAATATTGTTATCCCTGGAAAAAGACGTTCCGGTATTTTCCGTCATATTCACCGGTAAAAAAAGCAAGAGAGTTGATGGACTGTATAAACCTGAAAGTCGAGAGATTCTGATCCACAACAGGAACTTTTCTGATGATAACTCCCTGATTTATACGGCCGTACACGAGTTTGCTCATCATGTTCATTTCAGCCGTTTCCCGGGCGAGGTGATCCGAAGAGCTCATACAAATCGTTTCTGGGATCTTTTTCACAGTCTTCTCTCGACTGCGGAAGAACGTGGTATATACCGGAGCCTTTTCGATAATGATCCGGCATTCAAAGCTCTTACAAAACGTATCCGGGGAGATTATCTTGAAAAGAACGGTAATCTGATGAAAGAATTCGGGAAACTGCTTATAGAGGCCTTCGATCTCTGCCGCGAAAAGCATGCGGTATTCGAAGATTATGCAGAGAGGATCCTTGGCATGACCCGGGGATCGGCTCGCGGCCTGATGAAGATATATGCTCTTGATGTCGATGAAACCCTCGGATTTGAAAACATGAAAGTCGTGGCGGCCATTAAAGATCCCAAAAAAAGGACCGAAGCGACGGAATCGTTCAGGGAAGGTAAAACCCCTCCCCAGGTTCGGCAGCTCATCAAAGAATCCCGTCCGGAGCCGGAACCGACCCGGGGCAGGCTTGAGTCTCAGAAACGTCGTCTGGAAAATAACATTTCAAATCTCAAGGAAAAACTGGACAATGTAGAATGTCAGCTGCAGAAAATGATCCTGGAGGCCGGCTCATGAGTGACGAAGTCCGTCTGATCGGTATTTCCGGAGGGTCCGGATCGGGGAAAACAACTATCATCAAACGTATTGCCGAAAGGGTGTCTGATTTCGTCTTCATACCGCAGGACAATTATTACAAAAGCGCCGAAAACATTACCAACATGAATATCACCGATTTCAATTTCGACCACCCCGATGCTTTCGATACAAAACTTCTGCTGGATCATCTCAAGGATCTGAAGGCCGGGAAGCCGATCGAAATGCCCACATATGATTTCGTTCATCACAGGAGGGCCGTGGAAACAACAATCGTTGAACCGCATAGAATCGTCCTGCTGGAAGGGATCATGGTGTTCTTCGAGCAGGCCATCAGGGACTTGATGGACCTGAAGATTTATGTCGACACACCTGACGACATTCGATTTATTCGCCGCCTGGAACGTGATGTTACCGAACGTGGCCGTACGATGGAGTCGGTTATCAAACAGTATCTGGAGATTGTCAGACCCGGACATTACATGTTTATAGAACCAACCAAGGAATTTGCGGATATCATCATCCCGGAGGGGGGCTACAACACCAACGCCCTCAGGGTTCTCGCATCCTTCATGAACGATATTCTAATCTGATACCACCTGAACTGAAAATTACATGATAAGCGCTGCTACTGCCTCATTACCCATATCCCCGGCCAGATCGGAAGGGGTTTTCCCGGAAGCATTTCGAGCCCTGCGGTCGGCACCCTTATCCAACAAAACGCGGATAATGGCTTCATCGGCGTCCGCAAGAACAGCGAGATGAAGGGGAGTGTTACCCATATTGTCCGGTCGGTTAACAAGATTATGGTCCATCAGTGCCGACAAGAGTGCCGTTCCGCCATCCATTGCCAGGTTAAAGGGTGTTTTCCCGTTACCATCAACCGCGAATAAATCGCTGCCTGACTTAATCAGGAAAGTGGATGATAACGTCCTTCCACCGGCAACGGCGGTATGAAGTACCGTTCTACCGTTATTATCCCTCATCAGTAGATTGGCGCCGTTATCAAGGAGGAGTTTTGCCGTATCGATCCTGTCCGATTCTGCGGCTATGAACAGGGGACTCTGTCCATTGTTATCCCGAACGTCCGGCGAGGCACCGGAACGGAGCAGCCATTCGACGACTTCGTTATTTCCGGCGAATGCGGCCATGTGAAGAGCGGTCTGTCCCGTACCGTCCCTGATATCAATTTGAGCGCCTCGCTCAGAAAGTAGACGTAATATTTCGAAAGTTCCCCAGGTTACTGCATCATGAAAGGGTGTATGACCTAAATCATCTCCTGCATTCGGATCGGCGCCGGCATCAAGGAGTAAAGATACCGTTTCCAGTGAATTGGTATGGACCGCTTCATGTAAAACCGTACTACCCTGTCGGTTCCTGTAAAGCGGATCGGCGCCGGCTCTCAAGAGGGCTTCAACGATTATCGGATATTCCCAATGAACAGCGTGAAAAAGGGGTTGATTTCCCCATCGGTCTTGAATATCAATTCGACCCGAGAGGAATCCGATTGCGAATTCCGGACCGTGATCAAATGCCCGAATGAGAGGTGTAATACCGTCGTTATTCTCAAGAAAAGGATCCGCACTGTAATTCATGAGAGTGACGGCCTGCGGAATATCGCTACCGGCTACTGCATAATGAAGAGGCGTTTCGCCATTGGAGTCACGAAGATTCGGTGAAGCGCCGGCATTGAGAAGGACTTCAAGAGTATCAGTTGATGATTTCATGGTAACGGCCATGTGCAGGACACTGCGACCTTCATTGTCAGTTTCCGTAAGATGTCTGCCGCTGAAAAACCATGAGGAGACTTCAGCCCCGTAGCCCAGAGCCCCCTCGGCGGGTGTCAGGCCTTTGTTGTTACGGGCGAATATGTCAGCACCTTCGGAGAGGAAAAGCTCCGAAAGATCTCTATCTGCGGCATCAATTGCAAGGAGAAGCGGGGTGTTGCCGGTCCTGTCTCTCGGATCTATCATGGCGCCTCGGTCCAGCAGCAGACGCGCACCGGATATGTCGCTCATGAGCAGAACTGTCAGGTGAAGCGCTGTGATTCCAGAACCATTCTTGATGTTCGGATCTGCACCTCGGTCCAGGAGCATGGAAGTGATTGCGTATCCGTCATTCGCGGTAAGTGATTCATGGATGGGGGCATTGCCATTATAATCCCTGACATTAACGTCAGATCCCTCATCCAGCAGGAGAGTAGCGATAGTCCTGTAGCCCCTCCGGACAGCAACGTGCAATGCAGTATTACCTGGCTGATCTCTGGCATCAATTTTCGCTCCGTTTTCAAGCAAGTAACGTATCATGCCTTCGTGGCCTCTTTCCGCGGCGAGATGCAGCGCTGTTGATCCATAATCAAATCTGATCTCGAGATTTCCCGTTCTTAATGGCTCAACGATATACTGCCAGTCTTCGCTTTGCGGCGAAGGAGAATTCTCTTTTAGGAGTACAGCGGCACAACGGGTCTGATTTAACCCCACAGGTGATGTCAGTGCCGCATCCAGTGCCGACCGCCCTGATTCATCGGAAAGTTTGGTGTCGGCGCCCTCTGTCAAAATCACCCCAAGGTGATTGTACAGCCCTGATGCTGCTGCGGCATGAAGAATGGGCATACCATTCAGAACGGATAAGTTGATGTTTTCATCAGTCAGAAGGGCGCTCAACTGTTCCGGAGAATCTATCAGACTCTGGGAAGCCGGAGAGGTCCCGAAGTTATCCTGCAGGGATATATCGGCACCCGCGGCAGAGAGTACTTCCACAACTTCCGTACTGCCGTTATTCACAGCCACGAGGAGAGGTGTGCGGCCGCTATTGTCTTCAGGATCGATTTTCGCACCTCTTATAAGGAGTATTGTGACAATATCTACATTCCCTGATTCTGCTGCGGCATGAAGGGCAGTACGGCCCGACTCATCTGTTTCATTCAAGTCGATGTCGACCTTGAGAAGCCGTTCGATTCCATTTGCATTTCCGGATTCAGCCAACTGCAGAATACTGTCTTCGGATTTTAACGGCTTCGTCTCTTCTATTCCCGCATCATCTGCGCCTTCTGAATCTTTCTGACCGCCGGCCCAGAGAATTATCGGAACCAAAACAACTAACAGTACGAGAGCTTTTCTTTTCATGAGACAAACCACTCCTAATCTTCAAATCGGCGTTCCGGTTAGCTGCCCTTAGTTATGAGGCAGGAATTCGATACAGACCGGATAAAATAATATCATCACATATTTTAATAAAATTCAGAATAATGAAAGATTTGTAATACAACCCTGCAATGAAATACCCGGAATGCACTACAATACCGGGACACAATAATCTGGAGATGACATGACTGTAAGACTGCCTGTAATCGGATCAAATGATTCATACCGGATCAATCCCTCGAAAATTATAGCCGTCGGACTTAATTATCGGGAACATATCGCGGAAAGCGAATCCATAAAGGTCAGGGGTCTGGATGGTGTTGTCCCCGATGAACCAGTACTGTTCAACAAGACTCCGAATGTCCTGATTGGCCATGAATCACCGATTCCAATC
>JAUVIY010000275.1 GCA_030592625.1 Spirochaeta sp.
ATTTCGATCCCTTCAGCCAGGATTTCTGTGAAATTCTCGCGGCCGATCAAACCTTTACTCATGAAGGCTGGTACGGCGGCACTGCGGATGCGGTGAGGAAAAACCTGGAGCATTTCCGGGTTCATAATCCCAGTCACTACATCATCCTCTCGGGTGACCAGCTTTACAGGATGGATATCAAAGCCTACATGAAGCAGCATCTGGATTCAGGTGCCAAGGTTACCATCGCGGCCACACCGGTCTCCCGTTCCAATGCTGATGATTTGGGAATACTCCGTTCAGACGACAAGAACCGCATTGATGCTTTCCTGGAAAAACCGGGTCCGGACAAGAATATCGATGAATACAAAATCCCCGAAAAAAATTTAACCGGGGAAGACCGCAAAGGCGGCAGGCAATATCTGGCATCCATGGGTATCTACATCTTCGACGCCGATGTCATGGAAAAGGCCCTGGACAACGACTGGGCGGATTTCGGCAAAGAGATTATTCCCGAGGCCATCGGCAACGTCGACGTTATGGCGTATATCTACCGGGGCTACTGGGAGGATATCGGAACCATCCGCAGTTTTTACGAAGCGAACCTGGACCTGGGTGCACCGGTCCCGAAATTCAATCTGTACGATCAGGCAAATCCCCTCTACACCCACAGACGGGATCTACCCCCTACCAAAATCAACTCAAGCACCCTGAAAAACAGTATCACATCGGAAGGTTCCATCATTACCGATGCTTATATCACCCGCAGCCTCATCGGTATCAGAACCATCATTGAGTCCGGTGCGACATTGGATGGGGTTTATACCATGGGTGCGGATTTCTACGAAACCGTGGCTGAGAAAGCTGCCAACGAAAAAAAGCACATCCCAAATTATGGGATTGGCGAGGGAACCATGATTAAGGGCGCCATCATCGACAAGAATGCACGTATCGGAAAAGGCTGCCGGATCGGTGTGGACAAGAGAAAACGGGAAGACGGGGATTATGACGGTTATTTAATACGTGAAGGCGTCATCATCATACTTAAAAGGGCCGTCATTCCCGACGGAACTTCCATCTAGGTTGCCGCTGGTGCAGGATCGTTGGGACATTCGTCGTGAGATTCGCGAGGATGTGGTGAATTATACCCTCAGGTGGTCGCCATGGGGTTCCATGGACCGCTGGGTCATCAACCGCCTTGTTCCCTCTGAAGCCGGATTATTCCAGCTCTGGACCCTGGAAGGCCGCGGACTTCTACTGCTGACCACCGAGCCGACCTATTACGGAGGGTTGAGAAACAGCCTCCGGGAAATCATCGATGACATGGCTCCTTCCGGAGAGAGATTGAGAAAACTCATCAATGAACGGGAATGCTGGTTCAGATTCAGCATCACGCCGATCAGGGAACATCTTGAAAACCTCAAAGCCTGGTTCGGACAGGGAAAAGGAGCCCTGGATGAAGACAATCGCGAAATCTTCGTTTATGAAATCGAAGAGCTCAAGAGATTTCCCCCTGTTCCGCCAGATGTGAAATTCATATCGAGGAAAAGAATGAAGGATTCCGACTTCGGGCCTTCTATGCCTTCTCCCGAAAAATAACGTCTGCCACGACTCGATCTGATTCGACCAATGACAATTCAGGCAGCTCATCGGCTTTGATCCATTTGTATGCGTCATGCTCCAGTAACGCCGGAATAGAGTCGTCTGAAGGCAGTTCCACATTAAATGCAATGAGGGTGAAGAGCTCGTCCTTATGACGAAATCCTCCTCGGGCGATTTCAACACCGACACTGATGTTCAGTCAGGTTTCTTCCATCCATTCACGGCGCAGGGCATCGCTGGGATTTTCCCCGAATTCTGCTTTACCACCGGGAAATTCCCACAAACCTCCGACACTTCCTCCCGGGAGTCGGCGCATGACGAGTACGGTGTTGCCTCTGCGGGCAACACCCGCGACAGAAATATTACTTGTCATGAGGTTCTTTCAAAATAGTGGATTTGGCTTGGAGACAAGGCCGGAAAAAGCACAGAAAGCGCAATGTACTGAAAGTACATGAGCATTTTAATAACGCACGACGCAATGTTTCGCTCCGCAAAACACCGCTGAATGTATCCGGGCCAAAGGCGCATTTTGAAAGAGCCTCACATTAAAGAAGCGGTAGTTTGGGAAGAATAGCGTGAAGGATTCCGATGATAACTGATGCGATTCCAACAATGGTGAGATAGGGGCCGGAGAACTTCTCTACTTTTTCAGCCAGTTCCGTAGTCTTGCTTTCATCTTCTCTCTTCCGTGAGCTGATGTATTCGGTGATAAGAAGGATTCCCGTGACTATACCGGCCAAACTGGGGACCAGTTCACCCAACACAGCCCTATCACCGGAATAGGTTGGAAATAGATTGATGATTCCGATAAGCAGGCTTAATACGGCCAGGACAATGCGATATACGGAATTCCCCATAAAATCGGTATATTCGGAGAATCGCTCGAATCGTTCAGTCAGGAAGCCGGTGGCCAGCGCCAGTCCTGCAAGGACATTTGTAAGCACGGTTAACAGGTACAATTGGAACACAGCTTTCTCCTTATACTATAAAGTTAACTCACCGTTCATTCATCGTCAACTGAATCAGTCTTCACCGGTGAGAATCACCACTTTATCGATGCCGGCAATGATTTCACAGCTGACGGATCGATCCGGGCTCACCAGGTAGACAAATTCCCGGGATTTACCGGGTGCCGGGGGCAAGTCTCGTTCTTCATGTAGCAGAGTTCCCTCATCATCGAAGATCATCCAGCCCACGGCATTATCATCCGTCCCTCCTGAACCCCGTGGAAGGGTGATTTTCAGAACGAGAACGAACTCGCCACTCCGGCGACGTTCGTCGATACGAATCCTGTAAGGGCCGGCATCAACGGTATCTTCCATTTGCAGAATCCAGGGAATAAGCACACCCAGCATAACAAGGAGCAGAAGCAGATCAATCAGAGTCAGTCTTCGGACACGTTTGAGGGTACCGACACCGCCGATTCCGGAGGCATGCCGGGACGACCACCATGATGAGTTCTTCCGCTCTTCCCTGTCGTAATCGTGGGGGCTAACGTTCATTCCCGATAATCTTGTCCACCCGCCACCAGGCAATGGAAGCCTCATCAGAACCGAAAAAAATTCCGGTAAGAAGTCCGTCGTTCTGGAGTCGGAAGCGGCGATAAACCGTTGCCTGGCCATCTACCTTGATACGTCTGTTCTGAACGATACGTCCCTGTCTGTCAACCAGGGTCATTCTGTAAAGATCCGGTCCTTCGGGAGACAGCATCATGTGGCTTCCATCTATTGTAGTGCCCAGATATTCTGGAGGAATGGAAGGGATACCTGATTCGGCATTCCCTTCGTTATACGTCAGGA
This sequence comes from Spirochaeta sp., assembly GCA_030592625.1. Lineage (GTDB taxonomy): Bacteria > Spirochaetota > Spirochaetia > DSM-2461 > DSM-2461 > UBA2779. The sequence continues at coordinate 3,381 of JAUVIY010000275.1, forward strand.
TAATCGGATCGGTATATTCAAGGGTCGAGAGATTCAGGGTATAGAGACGTGGATCAGGTTTGTCGCCATGCCTCCCGTCGGGATAAACGTCAAGACGCATATGCAGAGACCATTCCACCGGATCGGGACGGACGGAATAAACCGCTACATTGCCACCTTCTTCCAGGCCTGGAAGCTGATCCTCCCGGATCCGGATTGTTGTGACAGGATGTCCGTCGCGATTGTACCAGTAGCTCATCCAGGCACCGGGTACTCGACTGGTAATCACAATCCCACCATCCTCCCGTACGTCAATCGACGAGATATACGGGAATGGCGAACCACCGAAACCCTCACGGCCCAGATGCCCCAGATACTCACCTTCCCGGTTAAACCGGAGAACCACTCTGTCGTAAATGGCGTTGAACTCATTGTCCTCAACCCGGCGTTCCTGTTCAACACCGTCTTCCACCAGAAAACCACCCTCAAATGCGGCAATGTTATTAGGCGTACGAAACGACCAACTCGATACAGTACAGTTGGTTTCACCGCTTTCACCGACCGCAGGAGCAGGATTCCTTGCCGGATCATAGATAAATACGAGAAGGTCGCCATAGGAGTTGAAAACCATCACCTTGCCGGCGCCGCCTCCGGAAAGAAAAATCAGACCGTCTCGAGTCTGAATATCAGCGGTTCCGGCCATCCGGAATCCGTCTCGATAGAACCAGTCCAGTTCTCCAG
>JAUVIY010000167.1 GCA_030592625.1 Spirochaeta sp.
CCCAGAGTGACGGCCCCGTTCATCATGAACTTCATGTTCCCGGTACCGGAAGCTTCTTTACCGGCGGTGGAGATTTGCTGCGAGATTTCTGCGGCAGGGAAAAGCACTTCTGCAACGCTCACTTTGTAATCCGGTATAAACACCACCTTCAGGTGATTCGAAACAACGGGGTCGTTATTCACTTTGTCGGCAACGGCGTGAATCAGGTGGATAATCTGTTTGGCCCGACGGTATCCGGAAGCGGCCTTGGCACCGAAAAACACGGTGCGAGGTGGAAAATCGAGATTCGGATTCTCCTTAATGGCCTGCCAGTCATGAATGATGGAAATGATGTTGAGCAACTGACGTTTGTACTCGTGGAGTCGCTTGATCTGGATATCGAAAAGACTTGTCGGATCGACGGATATGCCGGTGAGAGATTGAGTCACAACAGCCAGACGTCGTTTATTCTCAGCCTTGATTGCCCCGATTCTTTCCAGTACGGTCCTGTCTTCCTCCTTGTCTTTCAGCCCGGAGATGAGTGAGAGATTACGGGTCCATTCAGGACCGACGGTCTCATCCAGAAGATTGGCCAGTGCCGGGTTGGCTTTTTTAAGCCAGCGTCGTTGGGTGACGCCATTGGTTTTATTGTTGAATTTTTCAGGCCAGATACCATACCAGTCCTTAAGGACGTCTTTTTTCAGTATTTTGGTGTGCAGCGCCGCTACACCATTGACGGAAAAGGAAACGACGATAGCCAGCCAGGCCATTTTTACCATACCGTCGGCGATGATCGACATCCTGTGGTGTTTCAAGCGGTCCTGGGGATACTTTCTAATCAGCTCGACCATGAATCGTCTGTTTATTTCTTCCACGATCTGAAAAAGACGTGGAAACTCGGCGCGAAAGAGGTCAACAGGCCATTTTTCCAGAGCCTCGGCCAGTACCGTATGGTTGGTATAGGCGAATGTCCTTTTTACAATCTCACTGGATTCATCCCACCCCAGTCCTTCCTCGTCCATCAACAGGCGCATGAGCTCAGGGATAGCGATGACCGGATGAGTGTCGTTGAGCTGTATCGCGGCCATTTCAGGCAGATCGGACAGATCGCTGCTGCGGACTTTTTTGTATTCCCGGATAATGTCCTGAAGAGATGCCGAGCTGAAGAAATACTGCTGCCGGAGTCGCAGGGCCTTGCCGGTGGGACCGCTGTCATTAGGGTAAAGGACCCGCGAGAGATCCCTGGCCCGATTCTGGGGTTCGACGGCCCGGAGGTATTCCATATTGTTAAAGAGCTGGAGGCTGAATCCGTTGGAGCTTTCGGCTTCCCAGAGTCTCAGGGTACCCACGGTATCTGTATCCCAGCCGATGATGGGCATGTCGTAAGGAATGGCAAGAATATCTTCAGTGTCCACGGTTTTGAACCGGACTTTGCCTTCGCCGGCAGGTTCGGTAACGACGCGGCCTCCGAATTTGACGGTAACGGTACGGTTGCCCCGGCGGACCGACCACGGATCGCCCCTGGCCACCCAGTCGTCCGGTTTCTCCACCTGTTGTCCGTTGATGATTTCCTGCCTGAACATGCCGTAGCGGTAACGTATGCCGTATCCCCGGGCCGGGAGGTTCAGACTGGCCAGGGATTCGATGAAACAGGCTGCCAGCCGGCCCAGGCCGCCGTTTCCCAGGGCCGCGTCGGGTTCGGTATCCTCGGCAGCATTCAGATTCAGGCCCATCTCATCCAGAAACCCGGCAATTTCGTCCCTGAATCCCAGATTGATAAGGTTATTGCCCAGGGCTCGCCCCATCAGGAATTCGGCTGACAGATAGTAAGCTCTTTTAAGTTTCCGGGCCTTGATATCCCGTTCACATTCCCGCCAATTGTCCCAGATAAGATCCATGAGAGCCCGGGATACCGCCTCATAAGCCTGGCGGTCGGTAGCCCCCTCGATTCCTTCATCGGTTCCCCGGTCAATCCAATATGATACCCGTTCCTTGAATTCATTTTTACTTAAAGTCATAACTGTTACTCCACAAACAGGTGTAATTCATACCCGGCCGCATGATTTGCTGAAGTGATGAAAGCCGAAGCGTAAATCGCTTCAAGCAAATCAACTGGCGGCCGAATGAATTAGACCGCATCTCCCGAAGCGGATATAATGCCGCTCGGGTAATATCGTTTCTCCCCGACCGTATGAATTAGACCGCATATCCCGAAGGGTGCGCCATGCCGCTCGGGTAATATCGTTTCTCCCCGACCAGGTGTAATTCATCTGCACCCGATTATAGAGATTCGGGATGCTCATCGATGATTCGGATTCTTACGGCCTTATTGTCGACGGATGGCAGACCGACTATGGTATTGAAGGCTTCGCTGATGTCTTTCTCCCGGGCTTCATGAGTGGTTATGACAATGGGAACCAGCTTACCCTCATGTGATTCTTTCTGTACGAAAGCATTCAGGCTGATACCCTTTTCGGCGAGAACCGCGGTAATTTTTGCTACGACTCCACTTACATCACGGATCATGAACCTCAAGTAATAACGGTGGATGGATTCACCGGAATCCGCCAGGCGGGCTTTTTCACAACGGTCCGGCCAGATGGTGAGGGTGGAGAACAGAGTCGACCAGGTTCCCAGGGCAATCGACAGAACGTCAGAGACCACCGCTGAAGCCGTCGGACTGCCCCCGGCTCCGCGCCCGTAATACATTGTATGGCCCACGGCATTCCCGTAGACGCTGATGGCGTTGAAAGGACCGGACACCCGGGCCAGGGGATGATCGTCCGGTAGAAACATCGGTTTGACGGCCATTTCCAGTCCTTTCTCCGTCTTGCGGGCCAGGGCTACGAGTTTGAGAACGTATCCGAGATCGTTTCCCATCGAGACATCGAAAAGATCCAGTCCGTCGATACCCTCAACGGGGATATCGTCCAGGGGAATGCTTACTCCGAATGCGAGAGAGCCCAGGAGCGTGAGTTTATGTGCAGCATCCATGCCGTTTACATCCAGTGTTGGATCGGCCTCTGCCAACCCCTCGGCCTGGGCCAGCTTCAGTGCTTCAGCGTAGGTTTTTCCCTTCTCCACCATCTCGGTGAGAATGAAATTGGAAGTACCGTTGACGATTCCGTAGAGGGCTTCGTTGCTATTCGACAATAGGCCGTCTACCAGTGCCCTGATGATTGGAATCCCACCGGCACAGCTGGCTTCGAAACCGATGCTCACACTGTTTTTACGTGCCAGTGCGAACAGTTCAGCACCATAATGGGCAAGGAGTGCCTTGTTGGCCGTAACGACATGTTTTCCTGATTTGAGTGCTTTCTCGATAATTGTACGGGCTATAGTGAGGCCGCCGACGGTTTCCACAATCAGATGAACAGTCCCATCCTCAAGTACAGATGCCAGGTTTTCATTGAAGAGACTGTCATTCAGTTCGGCTTCACGGGCTCTGTCGAAATTGATGTCAACAAGGGCTTTCAACGTCAGCTTTATGCCGGTTTTTCTGTAGAAATTATCCGATTCGGACAGCAGAAGAGCGGCGGTGGCATTACCGACGGTTCCACATCCGACAATGGCGATTCCAAAAGATGATCCCATTTAAGTCCTCCATGAACTTGTCGAATGATGGAGGAAGCCGGTGGCTTGTTCAAGGGGGCCGATCGGGCCTTGGTTTTTTCCGCTGTTTGTTACTAGAATTGAGATGACAGGAGAGAACTAAATGAAACTTCGCATATTATTGCTGATGACGTCTGTGGTTTTGCTGTTAGGCGGATGTGCAACCGGACCGACTGTAACTCGTACAGCATCGGATGAAGTCATTGATTTGAGCGGCCGTTGGAATGATACGGACTCAAGGTTGACAGCTGAAACCATGGTTTCAAGCATGCTTTCGGGAGGATGGCTGGAACGGTTTATATCTGATGAGGGTCGGGAACCTGTAGTGATTGTCGGGAGTATCCGCAATCGAAGTTCAGAACATATTGATGCCGAGACTTTCATTAAAGATATTGAAAGGGAGCTTGTGAACAGCGGTCGGGTGATTTTCGTGGCAGGCGGCGAGGCTCGTGAGGAAATTCGTGATGAACGTGATGATCAACAATCCAACGCAACACAGGCTACAGCGGCTGCATTAGCGGCGGAAACCGGTGCTGATTTCATGATGCAGGGCGTCATAACAAGCCAGACAGATGCCATCGAAGGGAAGCGTGCCACGTTATACAAGGTGGATATGGAACTGATCGGCCTGGAAAATAATCAGAAGGTTTGGATCGATACCAAGGAAATCAAGAAACTCGTCGAACAGAAAAAGGCCAACTGGTAAGCTTTATAATGCGACGCGACCTGTCCCGGTTTACGAATTCGATCCTGATATCGACCCTGCTCATCATGTCGATTCTTTCGCTCATTTCCTGCGCGAGTATTAAAACCCAGCAGGATCAGTATCACGAATCGATTCCCCTGGCCCGGGACGGATCCTACGAGCAGGCTTCAATCATCATCCAGGATGCCAAGGAGGAAGAATACCAGAAGAAAGACAGGGTCCTTTATTACCTGGACCTGGGAATGCTGTATCACTGGTCCGGGGAATACGAACTGAGCAATAAAATGCTTACCAAGGCGGAGAATGCCATTGAGGAGCTTTTCACATCGAGTATCTCCAAAGCCATGGTCTCAGGCGTTCTGAATGACAATGCGCTGGATTATTCGGGGGAGGACTACGAGGATATATATCTCAATGTGTTCAAAGCCCTCAACTACATTGCCCTGGAAGATGAAGAATCGGCTTTCGTGGAAATCCGCCGGGTTCAGATAAAACTCAACCTTCTGGAAGACAAGTATAAGGAGCTGGTGGAAGAATATAACGCTTCCGCAGATGCCAAGGGGGAGCTGGAATACCGGGAAAACAGATTTCATAACGACGTTCTCGCCCGGTATATCAGTCTTCTTCTCTATCGGGCCGAAGAATCCTGGGATGATGCGCGAATAGACAGCAAGTCGATGCATGATGCGTGGATAACACAGAAACATCTTTACAATTTCACCAAACCGTCTTTCCCCAGGGTGGTTCCCGGGGACGAGAATCGGGCACTGGTGAATATCATCAGTTTTTCAGGAATGAGTCCGGTTAAGCTGGCGGATACAATTTATATTCAATCCGGTCCGAGTATCGTCTTTCTCACCATGACCGGACAGAGCGAGGATTATGTTACAAATCTGGTTGGATTCAACTTCCTCGTCATTCCCGGGATTCAGTCGGGAATCCATTTCAAGGTTCAGTTTCCACACCTCTCGAGCAGGCGCTCCGAAGCGGACAGGGTGGTGGTGAAGATGGATGGCGTGGAAGTCGCGGAAATCTCCATGCTGGAGAAGATGGAGGTTATTGCAAGGGAAACCTTCCTCCTTAAGCAGCCCCTCACCATCGGTAAGACCATCATTCGTGCCACTATCAAGAACATCACCAAGGAAATCGGCAAGGGTGCGATGCAGCAGGGTCTGAGCGATCAGGGCGCCGGCGGTCTGATCGTCGGTTTGCTCGCGGGTTTGGCCGCCGACGTCGCGGTGGATGCCACCGAAAATGCCGATCTCCGGATTTCTCAGTTCTTCCCGTCATATGCCCGTGCCGCCGAAATTGTCGTCGAGCCGGGGAATTATAATGTGAAGGTTGAGTACTGGAATGGGAATAATCTAATGGCGGAGATCGATCATGGTATGCGGGAATTTACCGTCGATGGATTAAACTTGATAGAAAGCTTTATGCTGCGATAATGAGAATTGGATAGGGAGGCATCATGTCAGGCCGATTTGAAAGATACACGATTTTACTCACGGTTTTAATTGCTGTTTTCGCGATATTATTTATCGGCGGATGTGCAACAGGCTCATCTTCTGCAAAAAGCGGGGGCAAGGCCCCAGTTTGGGTGAGCGACAAGGATGTGATATATCCCACTGAGGATTTCCTGGCGGAAGTCGGTGAAGGAGACAGCCTCAAGGGTGCCAAATCGAATGCCGCCGGGGCCATTGCCCAGATTTTCCGCACCCGGGTTAAGGTGGACAGCACGATACGTACGCGGTATTCGGAAATTACCG
>JAUVIY010000288.1 GCA_030592625.1 Spirochaeta sp.
ATACGGATACAGGTGGTGAATTGAAGGAGCTTGAAGGTCGCGAAGCGGTTTATGCTGAGATTCTTTCATTTCTGAGTGAACTGGCCACTGAAGCCGGGAAGTGATCCGATCGGTGTTGATAAAGATTTCAAATCGTTTAATCCATATCCAGTATCGACATGAAAAAAGGTCTTCCGCGCAATGCAGAGGACCTTTTTTCGGAATTATCAATTATCTCAGGGCAAACCTGTAAGCGTCAATGTGTAGGTTTCCGTTCCGGTAGCACTACCCCTGTTGTTATCCATATAAAACCAGACTCCGATATAAATGGTTTCTCCCGGTGTAATATTGATGACTGTCAAATTTTCAATATCATCCGCCGTATCGGCCGTCAGCCATTCGGGAATCTCATGACCGTTCTGATCCCAGAGGTATATGTCTACATCATCAAATCCCGTGGCCCAGGTGGCTTCCAATTGAATCGTTGTCATTCCCGGTCCTGCAACAAATCCGACAGTGTCCCAGACATTATAGGCTTCCATGATGCCGTCGATCCTGACGATTTCATTCGGTCGGAGTTCTCCGGTTCCGGCGATTGACAGAAATGGATTGAGATCTGTGAAGTCGGTAGGGGCCGGAAGGTTCGAAGGAGCTGTATAAGGCCCGAATCCATCATTCGGTTCCGAATCGGGCACCTGGACTGCAACCTGAACCGGACCGGCCACATAGATATCGTTGGCCGCATTCACATCATCTGCAGCATTGATGGTAACGATGATGTAATACTCAGTTGGAAATCCAGGCCAGGGATTGCCGTCGTCGAAGGGTTCAGTGATCGTTCCGCCGCCAAGAACGATATCATTGGCCAGTATGAAGGTCGACTTGAGAACAGTATCACCACCGTCGAGTATTGTGTCGATCGAAGCGTAAACGGTGTAATCAACTTTTCTATTACAGTTCTTACCGCCTATTTCGTTAAGAGTGAACTCATATGGAATATAGGCCGGGTGTGCCGGAGGAAGAGGGGCAGCCGCCAGGGGGGTGCCTGGTTCACCCAGCGGATGGTAATTCACGAGGCTGATTTCATAATCTGTCATGTTTACCACTTCTGTTGGGCCCAAAGTATCGTAGTTTTCATTATTCAGTGGATCCGGATCATGGGTTGAATCGATGATGACAACGATATGGTAGTCACCTCCGATATCCGGCCACATCCCGTTGTAATTGACCACCAGGGGGGTATCCATGGCAGCCTGGAACGGTTCTGCTCCCGAGTCTATCTGGGCATCACCGGTATTGAAACCAGTATCTGATGATGCGTACGCTGTCCATGAGAAACCCTCACTGGTATCGTCGTCAGGACCCAGATTCTGTACTGAGAATGTTCCGCTGACCGTATCTCCGGCGGTAGTGGTTCCTCCCGGAGCCGGAACGGATGTGATGCTGTAGTCATTCACCGGGAAGCTGACGGCCGATACAGAATCCGAAACCATGGAATCGTTCAGGGGGTCGTTATCGTCAATCGCCGTCCAGGTGACAATCAGGTAATAATTCCCGGGTATATCCGGCCAATTACCGATAATCGGCAGCACACCGGAGGAAATGCCGGAATTGAGTGAGCCGATGGATCCGGAATCCACCTGAATATCGCCGGCGTTCAGTGTCATGTCCAGGGAAACCCAGGCCGACCAGTCGACATTTTGCGCCCCATCTTCTGTGCCTGAGTTGATAATCTCAAATGTTTCAGAGATGGCATCGCCTGTCAGCAGGCTTCCTCCACCGGCGGGTGTCACCGAGGTTTCATAATCCACATCCGGATATCGAACGAGGTAAAGGGTCGTCGAAGTCATTGAATCATTGGCAGGATTCACATCATCGGCGGCGTTCCAGGTTATTATAAGGTTGTAATCTTCCGGGGCAATGTCCCAGTCGATATTAACGGTTAAATCCCCGGATTCCACCCCGGTATTGAGAGGACCTGTTGTATTGGAATCCACATGGATGTCTCCGGCATTCCCCGGGATGGCGTCAATCGAAAGCCAGGCATTCCAATCTATCATCTGTGTACCGTTATCAGTGCCGAAATTCTCAATGCGGAAGATTTCGTTGCCGATTGTTCCAACAACAATCGAGCCGCCGGGAGGAATCGTCAAACTCGAACCCGGACCATAATCCACATCCGGTACGTCTACCGTATAGACTCCTGATGCCCCGTATTCCGGAGAAGCCGTGTCATCTGCCGACAACCATTCCAGAATGATGTAGTAAGTACCGCCGACAGCCGGCCAGATACTGTTGACGGTAATGGTCTGAGGGTCTGAATCCGAACCCGCCAGAGCACCGAAAGACCCCGAGTCGATTCGGGAGTCCCCTGCTCCGTAATTCGTATCGGAAGACAGATACGCCGCCCAGTTAACCGTGGCGGTCCCCGATACGTTACCTGAATTCGAAAGTTCGTAATCGACACTCATAACGTCGCCGGTCATAACGCTTGCTCCGCCGGGTGTTATCGTCAGATGGTAATCGACGGTCATCGCCACGGCGCCGGAAGCACCGGCATTGTTTGCCGTATTGACATCGGCTACCGCCGACAGATGGACCACGATGTAATATGTACCGGGATTGGACGGCCAGGAACCTCCGATTGCCTGAGGGGCGGCCGAGATTGTACCGGCATTCAGCGCCGAAACCGTTCCTGAATCGGCAAGAGAAATGATACCGTTCATGTTTGGGGTTGTGGATACATACGCATTCCACTGAACATTATTACCGCCGCCGACGGTTCCGATATTCTGATGAGTGAAATCCGCAGTAATCGCAGCACCGATTTGACCCGGCAGTGAAGCATTCATGGTGTTCACTCTGTAATCGATATCGGGGATGCTGGCAGCAGGATCGATAACTTCAATTGACACGGTTTTCGTTGCCGATAAACCGTCGGTCACCATGAGTATATCAATCCCTGGAGTTGCTCCTGCGGTATATGCGCCGGTACCGGCATTGAGAGTGACTCCTGAGCTGTCCGTATCTACGGAATAAGTGTAGCTGCCGTCTCCCCCCGAGGCGTAAAGCTGGGTGGAACCTCCGGGATAGAGCTTCTGAGTACCCGTCAGAAGTATCAATGGATCGATATTCTTGATGGTAACCGCAGCCGTACCGAAATAGCCTTCCGAGTCCGTAACCTTAATTGTAGCGAGGCCGGTCAGGCCGCCGGGATCGTAGGTTTCTGTAGCAGTGCCGCCCACTGATATTGTTCCCGGACCGGAGTATACAATCCAGGTATATGGTCCGGTTCCTCCTGAAACAGTAAGAATCTGTGTACCGGAACTGGCAATGGTGGTATTGGCGGGAGATAAGGTGAGGACTCCCATCTCCAGGCCCAGGACTGTGGTCAGGTTGAACGGATTCTGGCAGGCGGTTGCCGTCAGGAGTAATATCAGGAACAGCACCGGCAAAGCGGCTTTGGCCAGTGATATTGATGAATTCTTTTTCGTTGTATTCTTCTTCATTTTCTTCTTCATCCTGATCTCCTACAACCTCAAACTTATTCCAAGACCCGGGTAAATTCCGTAAAGAATTACGGATCCTTCGAACAGCATCCTGAAAGAGACGTCAGCATAGAGTCCGATTGTTTGCCCGAACCGGAAATCGATACCGAGTCCGGCATCGGCATACGGTACTATTTTTCCCTGAGTGGAACTCCCTTCCGGAATTACCATGAACCAGGTGACGCCCACCCCGAAACGCAGATACGGGAGCATTGGCTGGTTCGACGCAGAGGCGATTTTCAAATCCAGTCCTAACGGGATGATGATGATATCTGTCGGGATAGGGGCATCGGTCGGCAAAAAAGTTCCGCCGGTGACGATTCGCGGGACGATGGATATCGATCCGGCGGGAAAGGCATATCCGAAACTGACTTGTCC
>JAUVIY010000307.1 GCA_030592625.1 Spirochaeta sp.
AGCTGATGTAACCCAGCCACTTCCTTTGGTTATCCAACATGGTGTCCACCATTTCCCTCATACCATGGTATTTGTTTACCACCGGGCAGGCCAAAACAGCCTGGATAACCAGATCCCGACTTCCGGTGAGAATCGCATCAACGGTGAGATCGTAGACCCCGGCGTAGTTGCGGATCAGTGCCCCGAAGCCCTTGGGATAGGAATCGAAACGGACACCCGTGACACCACGTCGGTTGACTGTCGCAGGAATTTCCACAGCGATGCCATCGGGAAAATCGGGTATGGCGCCGTTATTGAGGACGTTCACCGCCATTTCTTCAAAGCCTGAGTCGTTGATGATGCCTTCCATGATGGGAACAACCCGCTCCCTCAGATTATCCGTGATTTCAGACCAGGTCTGATTCGAAAGAGCATGACGATAGAATTCATAGAAATCCAGAATCCCCTGATGGTCCGCAACATCCTGCGCCCATGAGATGTATTCACCGAGATGGCTGTCCAGGGTGATGGGAAGCAGCCGGTATGTTTCCATTATGGCCCGAAAGAGACTGCGATCGGACCAGGGTCTGAAGCTTTCCCCGATATCAATTTTCCATCTTTCGAGGGCACCCTCGGTTTCCGGAACAACACCGGTACGACGGGTGTAATCCCATAATTCGGAAAACCCGGGCTCCCGCTCGAAGAACACCGGTGCTTTTTCGAGGATGTCGGGATACGCATCTTTGCCGGTTTCTATGTATGCGGCTTCCAGCAGGACACTGAAATGATTCAGGCCGGCGGCACGCATACGAATGTTTTTCGAATCGGTGTTCAGAATCGCCGGGAGGTAACGTATCAGGGATGCGATCTCATGACAGAGTCCTACAAATTTCAATTCGGGATGCCTTCGCAATACCGCCGTCGTAATGGCCGTCATCGGATTGGAATAATTGAATACCACCGCATCCGGGCAAACCTCGACGACGTCGTCGCAGATTTCCAGAATGGGGGGCGTGATTCTCAATGCATGGAAGATACCGCCGGGACCGCCGTTCTCACCATACACCTGAGGAATTCCGTATTGCATGGGGATTTTCCAATCCATATCCCAGAGTTTGAATCTGTCACCGACTTCGATGGAGATGATAACGAAATCGGCTCCCTTCAGGGCCTCTTTCCTATCCGTTGCGGCCGTAATTGAAAAGTCAAGCCGGTGAGTTTCGATATACTCCAGAGCCGTCCGATAAACCTTCTCCAGAGCTTCACCGTTAATGTCCATCAGGGACACTTCCGCCCCTTTCAGAACGCTGCTTTGAAATATATCTCCCAGGGTACCGAAGCCGAACTGGGCGCTTCCCGCTCCAAATAGTGCGATTTTCAAGTGTCTGACCTCCATGCACACGTGTGCATAGCGAATTGTATATCATTTTGTCGAGAAATATCAATGAAAGGTATTATGCCCGATCGGTGAATACGATCAGCTCGGAATCAAGCCGGTACCGTAATCCGTATACTTCGATATCGATTGACGGACCGGCACGAAGACTCAACCGAACCCTATCGTGGGCGGCTCGAACTTCAATGGCGGAACCCCGATAACGGATACGGAAACTGAGACTTCGCCATTTAGACGGGAGCCGGGGGGAAAAAGAAGGGATCTCACCGGCGGGGCGAAATCCTCCGAAACCCCAAACCGTCGCCAGCCATGTGCCTCCCATGTTAGCGGCATGGATTCCGTCTCTTGTGTTTTTATGGCTGTCATCCAGGTCGAGTGCCGCTGTCTCTGTGAAGTATTCATAAGCCCTGTCCGGATTCCCGAGTTGTGCGGCGAGAATCGAGAAAACCGCATAGGAGAGGGATGAATCGTGCGTGGTAATAGATTCGTAATATTCAAAACTGTTTCGGATTGTCGAGTTATCATCATCCCCCAGAAGGATGTATGCGAGCACAGTATCCGCCTGTTTACAGACCTGGAACCGGGACAGGGTCATGTGGTGGTAATGAAGAAGCAGCGGATAATGATCCTCTGGAGTCCCGGCGAAGTCCCATACCGGCTTCTGAAAAAAAGAATCATCCTGGGGGTTCAGATCCCTTTCCGCATCGTAAGGCAGAACCATGGCAAGTGCGGCTTCCGTCCACTTTGCAGCTTCGTCTTTCCCCAGTTCGATTCGTTCACCAAGTTCAGAAAGCACCGCTGGATATGAACGTTTCAATAGTTTGAAAATCTCTGCGGCGATCTCCAGGTTCTTTTGTGCCATACGGTTGGTGTAGTAGTTGTTGTTGACCAGACAGGTGTATTCATCCGGACCCGTGACAGTGTTGATATGAAACGCAGATTCGAAGAAATTGCCGATTTCTATCCAGATCCGTGCCGTCTCAAAGAGCATTTCCGCACCGGAGTGAAGGATGAAGTCGATGTCGGCGGTAGCCTCCCAATATCTCCATACGGCATAAGCAATATCGGCATTGATATGATACTGGGCGCTTCCCGAGGGATAATAGGCCGAACACTCCCTGCCCGCTATGGTACGCCAGGGGTATGCCGCACCTCTTTTATGACCCAGATCCCGGGCATGACGCCTGGCCTCCGGCAGAATTGTATAGCGGTATTGCAGAAGGTTTCTCGCGATTTCGGGACGGGTGTACAGGAAGAAGGGAAGCATGTAAATCTCCGTGTCCCAGAAATAGTGCCCTTCATACCCCTCGCCGCTGAGACCCTTGGCCGGAATGCTCGCAATCGGGTCTCCGGCCGCGGACTGCAGAAGATGAAACAAATTAAACCGGAGCCCTTTCAGGATGTGATCGTCTCCCTCGATCCCGATCCCGGATTCCAGCCAGAAATCCGCGAGGTACAGTTCCTGCTCTTTCGCCAGGTCGGAGAATTTCAAGCCGGAAATATCATCTGAAATCCTTTCTGCATGTTTCAATCCATCTTCATGACGCAGGGAATCACAGAAAACAGCTTTTTTTTCGAGTATAAGAGATTCGCCCTTTACCATGGTGGTATTCCATGTCAGACAGGCCTCACCATCAATTTGAGTTGCTTCGGGAGGCCCCGGGTCAGTCCGGTCTTTGCGAATCTCATGATCAACAACGACCCATAAACGGGTCCCTTTCGCCTTGGTCCGGGAGGTAATGGTGATTCTACCCCCGGCAAACGACGTGTCGATTACCTCCAAGGCCTGGAAAGCCTGTCCTGAAACCCTGGGATCTGAGGGATCGTAGTAATTTCCGACATCGCCTTTCTGCGCCGATTCAATCACAATTCCCATCGGATCGAGGGCTGTAATGGAATATTCGATTGCAAATACCTCAGGCCTGGTGAAAGACGTAAGGCGCCTCGTTTCTATCCTTACCCTTTTTCCTCCAGCGCTTTTCCAGACGAAATTCCGACAGGACCAACCCTTCCGCATATCAAGGCAGCGACGGTATTCGGTGGTATTCGAACTGCTGAGAGAAAGGTACTCCCCATCGATACGAATTCTGATAATCTGGACATCGGTGACATTGAGGATTTTCTCCCCTGTTTCCGGGAATCCATAGAGTTTTTCCGGATGGCTTATGGGATGAGTGTCATGGAACGCATTGAGATATGTACCCCGGATTCCATTGACACCCTCGGGCTCACCCTCTTCAAAATTCGCCCTGACACCGATATATCCGTTAGCGGTATGAAAGATCGTCTCTTCCAGAGGTAGTGTCTGCGGGTTGAAGATACTGGTTTCCAACAGGAAAGACACAAACACTCCTTACCGAACCA
>JAUVIY010000115.1 GCA_030592625.1 Spirochaeta sp.
AAAGGATCTTCGGCACAACCAAGGAGTGGGAGTGCTACTGCGGTAAGTTCAAATCGATCCGCTACAAGGGTGTCATCTGCGACCGTTGCGGAGTTGAAGTGACACACTTCAAGGTACGCCGGGAGCGCATGGGTCATATTGAACTGGCCTCCCCTGTTTCTCATATCTGGTATTACCGTTCCGTCCCATCCAGAATGGGGCTGCTTCTCGACCTCTCAATCGCGGCCCTGCGCAGTATCCTATACTACGAAAAGTATGTCGTTATCGAGCCGGGTGACACTGAACTGAAAATGATGCAGCTCCTCACCGAAGAGGAGTTTGCCGAAGCCCGCGAGCGATTCGGGGTGAGCTTTACTGCCGGTATCGGCGCTGAGGCGGTCCGGACCCTCCTTGAGAACATGGATCTCGATGCCCTTTCGGCCGAGCTTCGGGTTACCATGGTTGAGAAAGGTGCTAAAGCTGATAAACGGCTGTTGAAGAGAATCGAGATTGTCGAAAATTTCCGGGATTCGGGTAACCGATCCGAATGGATGATTCTTGACGTCATCCCGGTAATCCCGCCTGAGCTGCGACCCATGGTTCAGCTCGACGGAGGCCGTTTCGCTACCAGTGATCTGAACGACCTCTATCGCCGTGTCATCAATCGGAACAACCGTCTGAAGAGACTCATGTCCCTGAACGCCCCGGATATTATCATTCGCAATGAGAAGCGGATGCTTCAGGAAGCGGTAGATGCACTCTTTGATAATACCAAGAAAAAGAAAGTGGTGAAGGGTGCCTCCAATCGCCCGCTTAAGTCCCTTTCCGATCTACTCAAGGGCAAACAGGGGCGATTCCGGCAGAATCTGTTGGGTAAGCGCGTCGATTATTCGGGTCGTTCGGTTATCGTCGTCGGTCCCAGACTGAAACTGCATCAATGCGGTCTGCCCACCAAGATGGCCCTGGAACTTTTCAAGCCCTTCATCATGAAGAAGCTGGTAGAGAAGGACGTCGTTTATAACATCAAGAAAGCCAAATCCCTGGTTGAGCAGGAAACCCCTGAAGTCTGGTCCGTTCTGGACGAGGTTGTTCGTGAGCATCCTGTCCTTCTCAACCGTGCACCGACCCTTCATCGCCTGGGTATCCAGGCTTTCGAGCCTGTGCTCGTGGAAGGCAAGGCCATACAGCTCCATCCACTGGTTTGCCATGCCTATAATGCCGACTTCGACGGCGACCAGATGGCCGTTCATGTTCCCCTCACCCAGGCCGCACAGATAGAGTGCTGGACTCTGATGCTTGCGGATACAAACCTGTTGAACCCTGCTAATGGTCAGCCGGTTGTTTTCCCCTCCCAGGACATGGTTATAGGACTCTATTCTCTCACCAAGGACCGGCCGGGAGCGAAAGGTGAAGGACGCTATTTCAGCTCTCTCGAAGAAGTGATGATGTCCGTCGATGGCGGGTTTGTATCATGGAACACCTTGATCAACGTCAAGGTCAATGAGGAATGGATTAACACCACTCCCGGTCGTGTCGTTTTCAATGACAGGCTTCCCGAAGGCGTTGAATTTGTCAATGAAACACTGAGTGACAAAGGCATTAGAAGTCTTGTTATGCGTTCATTCAAGGATTACGGCAACTATATTACCGTCCAGCTGCTTGATTCCCTGAAAAATATCGGATTCGAGTATGCTACGAAAATGGGAACCACCATCGGTATGGACGACATTCTGGTTCCCGACGAGAAGAAGGGGCTCATCGATTCTGCAAACGGTGAGGTCGATAAGATTCAGACCCAGTACCGTGACGGACATATCACCTCGGAAGAGCGGTACAACCGCGTTATCGAGGTTTGGGGCAAAACCAACGAAGAACTGGCCAATGTGATGATGGATCACCTGAAAAATGATCAGGACTGGTTCAACAACGTCTACATGATGGCCGACTCCGGAGCTCGTGGTTCCAGAAACCAGATCCGGCAGCTGGCTGGTATGCGGGGCCTGATGGCCAAACCCTCGGGGGATATTATCGAGCTTCCTATCCGGTCAAACTTCAAAGAGGGTTTGTCGGTTATCGAGTTTTTCATATCCACCAACGGTGCCCGTAAAGGACTGGCGGATACGGCACTCAAGACGGCGGATGCCGGATACCTCACCCGTCGACTCGTGGACATTGCCCAGGACGTCGTAATAAATATGGACGACTGCGGTACCATCAATGGTATCGATGTTATAGCCCTGAAGGACGGTGAGGAAATAGTCGAGTCACTGTCCGATCGCATCATGGGTCGTTTTACACTTGAACAGGTGAAGCATCCTATTACCGGAGATCTCCTTGTAGATGTGAACCAGGAGATTACAGATGAGATTGCCCTCGAAATCGAAGAACTCGGCATCGAAAGCGTCAGGGTTCGAACCGTGCTTACATGTGAAGCTCAGCACGGAGTCTGTATAAAGTGTTACGGCCGGAACCTGGCTACACACAGAACGACGGATATCGGTGAGGCGGTAGGTATCATCGCCGCCCAGTCCATCGGACAGCCCGGTACGCAGCTGACCATGAGAACCTTCCATGTTGGTGGTACGGCGAGCACCATTACCGAAGAAAATCGTGTTGCCAAGCATTATCCCCTCCTGGTAAGGGAAATCCACGGTATTGCAGTGCCCCTGGATAATGGCCGGCAGCTCTTCACACGAAAGGGTTTTCTGAAGGTGGCCCGAGTCCTGTCGGAAATCGAAACCAAAAAGGGAGATGATATAAACCCGAAAGATGGAGACAAGGTCACCAAGGGTGAGGCGATCCTCGAACGCAAAGGCAAGATCGTCAATGCCGAAGAGAATGCCTTCGTTGTTCTACAGAAAAATAGAATCCTCCTTGTGGCTCAGGATGAGAAAGTGGAAATCAGAAACGGTTCCACAGTACTCATCACCGAGGGGCATATCGCGAAAGCCGATGAATCTCTGGCTATCTTCGACCCCTTCAGCGAGCCCATTATCGCCGAAGTGGACGGCAAGGTGAAATTCGAGGATATCATTCCCGGTACGACCCTCCGCGAGGAAATCAACGAGGATACGGGTAATATTGAGAAGAAAATCACAGATACCTCAGCGGATACCCTGCAGCCCAGGATTTCCATCGTTGATGAAGACGGTACCGGTCTTCAGGATTACTATCTGCCGGAGAACTCCTACCTCAACATTGAGGACGGAGTTGAAATCAAGGCCGGTCAGACCCTCGCCAAGATGCTGAAAGAGAGCCAGAAGACCCAGGATATCACCGGTGGTCTTCCCCGGGTCGGCGAGCTTTTCGAAGCCAGGAGGCCGAAGGATTCCGCTATCCTGTCCCGCATCAGTGGAACGGTGGAATTCGAGGGCATCAGCAAGGGTAAGCGGATTATCACGGTTATTGATCCGTATGCAAATCAGATAAAGCATCTGGTTCCCATGGGACGTCATCTTCTGGTAAGAAACGGCGACCCGGTCGAAGCCGCCGAACCTCTCTGTGACGGCCCCATGGATCCACATGATGTTCTGGAAATCCAGGGTGAAAACGCACTGCAGCAGTTCCTGGTTGACGAAGTGCAGGAAGTCTACCGGATGCAGGGTGTAAACATTAACGACAAGCATATCGGTGTCATCATCAGGCAGATGATGCGCAAAGTCGAGATTATTGACGTGGGCGATACGAACTTCATTTTCGGACAGCAGGTGGATAAATATCAGTTTCGGACCCAGAACGAGAAGGTGATGAGGGAAGGAGGGCAGCCATCCATGGCCAAGCCTCTGCTCCTCGGTATCACCAGAGCGTCGCTGAATATCGACAGCTGGATTTCCGCCGCCAGTTTCCAGGAAACGACCCGGGTGCTTACCAACGCCGCTATTGCCGGTGATGTGGATACCCTGAGGGGTCTGAAGGAGAACGTGGTTATCGGACACATCATCCCCGCAGGTACCGGTATGCACAAATACAGGGATCTGAAATTGTTCACCAAAGATACTGAAGACCTGGATGCCCATGTGGCGAACATACTGGAACAGCGGCGCCGGGAAGCGGAGCTGCTGGATGGGGAAGACGGTATTGAACCGGTCCCTGCGGAAGTGCCCCGGAGTTCCGGATCATCGGGATAAATGATGAAATTATGGAGGGTGTAAAGCACTCTTCAGATTACATGTTTCCCGGTATTGACCTTTAGGGAGCAAACCGCTAATATCTGCGTGCTTCGGGGACTTGAGCCGATAGCATTATGAGGAGTTGACGCATAAATGCCGACTATTAATCAACTAGTGAGAAAAGGACGAAAGTCTTCGGTCAAGAAGACCAACTCACCGGCTCTGCAGTCCTGCCCCCAGAAGAGGGGTGTATGTACTCGCGTTATGACCATTACACCCAAGAAGCCCAATTCCGCCCTTCGGAAGGTCGCTCGTGTTCGCCTATCCAACGGGATCGAGGTTACCGCCTATATCCCCGGCGTCGGACATAATTTGCAGGAACATTCTGTGGTTTGTATCCGTGGTGGCAGAGTTAAGGATCTTCCTGGTGTCCGATATCACATCGTTCGCGGTACCAAAGATACTCTGGGAGTCGACGGCCGCAAGCAGGCCCGGTCCAAATACGGGACCAAGAAGCCCAAGGCGTAGAGGGACGTATGTCGAGAAGAAGAGAAACCCCCGTACGACCCGTTGATGCGGATCCACGATATGGAAGCAAGGTTGTTACGAAGTTCGTTAACCGCATGATGCTTCAGGGTAAGAAATCAACGAGCTACCATAACGTTTACGGCGCCATGACCATCGTCAGCGAAAAATCCGATAAAGAGCCGCTTGAGGTTTTTCTCAAGGCTGTTGATAACGTGAAACCCATGGTGGAAGTCAAATCCCGCCGTGTCGGTGGTTCAACCTACCAGGTGCCTATTGAGGTGCGTGAATCCAGGCGAGAGGCTTTGGCTATGCGCTGGATTATCAATGCGGCCCGGGGCCGGAATGGTAGAAGTATGAAAGAGAAATTGAGCGCCGAGTTGCTCGATGCGTTCAATTCCACGGGCGTCGCCTTCAAGAAGAAGGAAGATACCCATAGGATGGCGGAAGCCAATAAAGCGTTCAGCAACTACAAGTGGTAGTGACTGAGCAGCGATCCGATCAGCCTTAAGGGTTGAGAGGACGCAGTCCCGGACGGTGAGTTGATCCACCCGGGATGTGTGAGAGATCGGTTGATCCTGCGGGTTATCCGATCGGACCCCTCGCGGAACGCCCCGCAGCTCAGCTGTCGGGCCTCTTTCGGGCGAGGATGATCTTTCCGGACGGTACGTTGTCGGACGAACCGGGGCGCAGCCCCAGGCGAATGACGGACGATATCGGCGGTAAGTCTTCTTCTTTCTCGGGATGTGCGGATTTTCTGTGCATTCGAGCCCGTCTGAATTGTTTCCGTGAGCATGGGTCATCTCATTAATACTGTTAAGACGGTATTGGCGTTTACGCCGGTATCTTCTTGATCGTGTGCCGTCAGGCAGACATGGGCAATTTCTAATAGTTGCCAATTCATTTTCCCGTGTAGCCGTAGGAGGATTTTCATGGCTAAGGAGAAATTCGAGAGGACGAAGCCGCATATCAATGTCGGTACTATCGGCCACGTTGATCACGGTAAGACTACCCTGACTGCTGCCCTTACCATGTTCAGTGCAGCAAAATTGGGCGGTAAAGTGATGAGCTACGAGGATATCGACAACGCCCCTGAAGAAAAGGCGCGCGGTATCACCATCAATACACGTCACGTTGAGTATGAGACCGAGAAACGTCACTACGCTCATGTTGACTGTCCGGGACATGCCGACTACATCAATAACATGATTACCGGTGCAGCTCAGATGGACGGTGCCGTTCTTCTGGTGGCTGCCGACTCCGGCCCGGAACCCCAGACTCGTGAGCATATCCTGCTCGCCCGTCAGGTCGGCGTTCCCAAGCTGATCGTGTATTTGAACAAAATGGATCTGGCCGACCCCGAACTGGTCGAACTGGTTGAAATGGAAGTTCGTGAACTGCTCGATGAGTACAAATTTCCCGGTGATGAGATTCCTATTATCAAGGGAAGTGCCTTCGAGGCCATGACGAATATCGATGATGCCGATAAGACCGTCAGCATTGTGGAACTTCTGGAAGCCATGGACACGTACTTTCCCATTCCCGAACGTGCTGTTGATAAGCCGTTCCTGATGCCCATCGAGGATGTGTTCTCCATTTCCGGTCGCGGTACTGTTGTAACCGGTCGTATTGAGGCCGGTATTATTCATGTCGGTGACGAAGTAGCGATTATCGGAATCAAGGAAACTCAGAAGACCGTCTGTACCGGTGTAGAGATGTTCAACAAACTGCTGGATGAGGGCCAGGCCGGTGATAACATCGGTGCGCTTCTTCGCGGTATCGACAAGAATGCCGTTGAGCGTGGACAGGTTCTGGCAAAGCCCGGTTCCATCAACCCCCACGCCAAGTTCAAGGCAGCAGTTTATGTCCTTACCAAGGAAGAGGGCGGCCGTCATAATCCGTTCTTCAGTGGATACCGGCCTCAGTTCTACTTCCGGACCACCGATATTACCGGTACCGTAACTTTACCTGAGGAAAAGCAGATGGTTATGCCTGGTGATAACACCGAAATAATCGTCGAATTGATTCACCCCATCGCAATGGATCCCGGTTTACGGTTCGCCATTCGCGAAGGCGGTCGTACTGTTGCTTCCGGTCAGGTGACCGAGGTAACGGAGTAAAAACCCAAATATTTTGAGTGAGGACCCCGCCGCCTGCTGGTGACGGGGTCGCTTTTGAGGAGCAAGGACAATGGAGAAAATACGCGTACGGCTCAGAGGCTTTGACGTAGAATTGATAGAGCAGAGCGCGCGGGCCATTGTGGATACTGTGCAGAAACAGGGCACTAAGGTGTCGGGGCCGGTACCCCTTCCTACGAGGATTAACAAGTATACCGTTCTTAAGTCGCCCTTTGTAAACAAAAAATCGCGTGAACAGTTTGAAATGCGGACGCATAAAAGACTGATCGATATCCTTGAACCCACCTCTGCTGTCATGGATGCCCTAATGAAGCTCGAGCTTCCCGCTGGTGTTGATGTAGAGATCAAGCAGTAGGGTCAGGGAACGGAGCAATAACATGATCGGATTGATCGGAAAGAAAGTGGGGATGACCCAGATCTTTGACGAAGATGGCAATTTGACGCCGGTTACGGTGATCGAGATTGAACCCAATGTGGTAATTGATCAGCGTAATGAGAAGAAACACGGATATAACGCCGTTATTCTTGGTGCGTTGGATAAGAAAGAGTCCCGGGTTACTAAACCTGAGGCTGGTCGGTTCAAAGACGGGTTAAGCCCGAAAAAGCATATCGTTGAGATTCGCGACTTCGGTAAGGAGTGCACGGTTGGCGATTCCCTGGGCCTTGAAATATTTGATGACTTCCGTTTTGTGGATGTTGTCGGTACCTCGAAGGGTAAGGGTTATCAGGGTGTTATGAAACGCCACAACTTTGGAGGTGGACGGTCCACGCATGGTTCAAAATTCCACCGGGCCCCTGGTTCAACAGGAATGGCTGCATGGCCTTCCAGAGTAATCAAGGGTACAAAAATGCCCGGCCGTATGGGCGGTGAACGGAGTACGGTTCAGAACCTGAAGATTGTAAAGATCGATCAGGA
>JAUVIY010000096.1 GCA_030592625.1 Spirochaeta sp.
CATTTCAGAGGAAAATGAGCTGCTTCGCAGAATGATGGATACCGTATCAGCCGGAGAGGAGCCATTGATTTCCGGATTCCCCCGTGACTTCCTGGAATTCGAAATGCGGCTGAAAAATCTGACAACGGCACTTTCCTGCCGAAGCGAAGGGCAGCCCTTTACCGAAGATATAATCCCCTTCGATCATTTCTCCGGCAATATTACCGTCAGCCAGGCCGCCGACTTCGGCCTGGGCGGGGATCTGGGCGTCATGTCCGATCTTATCGACCTCTACGGGAGCACTTCCCCCCTGGCTGTCGAAAAAGCCGTCACGGCCGTACGTTGGGCGTGGCTGGATGAAACGGTGGATTATCATTTCTTTTCACGGGAGGCCGTTTATGCCTATGCGGTGAAAATCGCAGACGTGGAGAGATGGCTCACTATAACCCCGGAAGAGGGCAGGAAAAAACTCGATGAATTGTTGAATCAACTCCATCAAGACATTAGAAAAATGACCCGTGAGGAGAACTCCGAATGACCACAGGTAAAGTCACAGGTGTGACGGCCAACCTTATTACAGTGGAGGTTGACGGACCAGTCAGCCAGAATGAAATTGCCTACATTCTGATGGGTGAAGAACGGTTGATGTCCGAAGTCATCCGGGTTACCGGAAATACGGCCTCTGTACAGTGTTTCGAAAGCACCCGGGGGGTCCGCAGCGGCCTGCCGGTGGAATTCGCCGGAGGAATGCTGGAGGTGGAACTCGGTCCGGGACTTCTTTCGAAGAACTACGACGGTCTGCAGAACGATCTCGATAAAAAAGAGGGACTCTTCCTCAAACGCGGTGAGTACACCTCTCCACTGGATGAAGAGATACAATATGAATTCACGCCCCTGGCGGCTTCCGGCGACACTGTTATCGCAGGACACTGGCTTGGCGAGGTGAAAGAGAATTGGGTGAACCATAAGATTATGGCTCCCTTTACCCTCAAGGGCGAGTGGAAACTGGAATCCATCGCCGATAAAAATCACTATACCATCCGGGACACCATCGCCGTTATCACTGATGCCGACGGCGAGAGACGGGAACTCACCATGACCCAGAGATGGCCTGTAAAAGTGCCTATCAAAGTTTACAGGGAAAAACCCAGGCCGTTCCGATTGATGTATACCGGCTACCGTATCATGGATACTTTCAACCCCCTGGCCGAGGGCGGTACCGGATTTATCCCCGGTCCCTTCGGCAGTGGAAAAACGGTTGTACAGCATACGGTGAGCAAAAACGCGTCTGCCGACATCATCATCATCGCCGCATGCGGTGAGCGGGCCAATGAGGTTGTGGAAATCTTCGCCGAGTTTCCGGAACTGGAAGATCCCCGAACCGGACGAAAGCTCTTTGAACGCACTACCATTATCTGTAATACATCCAATATGCCGGTGGCGGCCCGGGAGGCCTCGGTTTATACGGCTATGACCATCGGCGAGTACTATCGCCAGATGGGGCTGAGCGTCCTGCTTCTTGCCGACTCCACCTCACGTTGGGCTCAGGCCCTTCGTGAGATGTCCAACCGCCTTGAAGAGCTTCCCGGCCCCGATGCTTTCCCCATGGATCTCTCCGCAATTATCGCCAACTTCTACTCTCGGGCGGGAGTCGTCTATCTGAATAACGGGGAAACCGGAGCCGTCACCTTCCTCGGGACGGTATCCCCTGCAGGCGGAAACCTCAAAGAGCCGGTTACAGAATCCACTAAGAAGGCCGCACAATGCTTCTACGCCCTTTCCCAGAAGCGGGCGGACTCAAAACGTTACCCGGCCATAGATCCTCAGGAGAGTTACTCCAAATACCTGGAAAGCCCGGAAATCCGCAGTTTCCTCACCGAACGATCGGGGGAAAACTGGGTGGCGGATGTACTGTCCCTGAAGAATCGAATGCTCCGGGGGAAGGAAGCCCAGGATCAGATCTCCATTCTCGGTGACGACGGTGTACCGGTGGATTATCATGTTGACTTCTGGAAAAGTGAGGTGATCGACGCCGCTCTTATCCAGCAGGATGCATTCGACCCTATAGACCGATTCGCCTCAGTGGATCGTCAGGAGTACGGCCTGAAAGTGGTAAAGGAAATTTGTGATAGGGACTTCAGCTTCGGATCCTTTGAAGAAGTGGCTCCTTACTTCAAAAAACTCATTAACTCGCTCAAACAGATGAACTTCTGCGAGTTCGATTCCGGGCAGTTTAAAGAGTTCGAATCCGAACTGCAGACCACTCTGAACGAAGGAGAGGTAGCCTGATGCAAAGCCGGGCTTTTCAGAAAATACATACGAAAGTTGACAAGATTACCAAGGCGACCATCACCCTCAAGGCCACTGATGTGGGCAATGAGGAAATGGCCTGGGTGGACGAGCGTCTGGCCCAGGTGGTGAAAATAAACGGGAACGAAGTCACATTGCAGATTTTCGTCGGAACCGAAGGTATCTCTACTGACGCTCAAGTGGTATTTCTCGGTAAACCTCCGACCCTTAAAGTCTCCGACGATCTTGCAGGACGTTTCTTTAACGCCTACGGACGACCAATAGACGGAGGACCCGAGGTTGAGGGCGAGGAACGTGAAATCGGTGGTCCTTCGGTAAATCCGGTTCGGCGCAAGCAGCCGAACCAGCTCATTGCGACAGGTATCGCCGGTATTGATCTGAATAACACCCTGGTGACCGGACAGAAGATTCCATTCTTTGCCGATTCCGACCAACCCTATAACGAAGTGATGGCAAAAGTGGCTCTTAAAGCCAAGGCCGATAAAATAATCCTCGGGGGCATGGGACTCTCCAACGACGATTATCTTTACTTCAAGGCACTCTTTGAGAATGCAGGTGCCCTGGATAAAATAATCAGTTTCATCAACACCACCGAGAATCCTCCTGTGGAGCGGCTCCTGGTACCTGATTTGGCCCTCACCGCAGCCGAATATTTTGCCGTCGACAAGAATGAGAAGGTATTGGTCCTTCTCACGGACATGACTCTTTACGCCGACGCCCTGGCTATCGTCTCTAATAAGATGGACCAGATTCCGTCCAAAGATTCGATGCCCGGCTCTCTGTACTCCGACCTGGCCAAGGTTTATGAAAAAGCCGTCCAGTTCCCTGCAGGCGGTTCCATCACCATCATCGCCGTCACCACACTCTCCGGCGGCGATATCACCCATGCCATACCGGATAACACCGGTTACATCACCGAAGGTCAGCTCTTCCTGAGAACCGACACCGACATTGGAAAGGTGATTATCGATCCCTTCCGGTCCCTGTCCCGTCTGAAACAACAGGTTATCGGCAAGAAGACCCGGGAAGATCATGGCCCGGTTATGAACGCTGCTGTACGGCTCTACGCCGACGCTGCTGAGGCTAAAACCAAACGGGACAATGGTTTCGACCTTTCCGAATATGACGTGCGGACCATAAATTTTGCCCGACAGTATTCCGAGTCTCTTCTGGCCATCGATGTCGATCTGGATATCGATGCCATGCTGGATGTTACATGGCGGCTCCTCGAGTCTCATTTTTCCCTTGACGAAGTGGGTATCAAGAAAGCCGTATCCGACAAATACTGGCAGGGTGGAGAATAATGAAAGTAGAATGCGGAATTCTGAATGAAGGATTCTTCATCGGAACCTCTATCAATCCGCATAGGATGAGCTGCAGTTTAACCGAACCCGCCGAACACTACCGGAAAGGCCGACCTTTCATCTTTCATCTTTCATCTCTCATCTCCCCGGAGCTCCCTCCATGGCGGTGAAATTCCAATACAATAAAGTGAGCATGCAAGTACTTCAGAAAGAACTGAAGATCCGTATGGTCGCTCTCCCCACTCTTAAAAGCAAGGAAGCCTATCTGCGCATCACCATTAAAAAGGAGAAGTACAGACTGGATGACCTCAAGACAGCTCTGGATACATTGCGGATGGGTATCGGTGAATCCGAGCAGCTGTTTTCGGAATTCCCGATTCCGTCTCTTACCGTTTCATCTGTGGAATACGACTCGGATAACATTGCGGGAATCACCATTCCCGTACTCGGGGGGATAGGGTTCAGCGAGAGTTCTCCGTCGCCTGTCCTGGATCCTTCCTGGCTGTCATGGGGGCGTACCACTGTGAAGAAACTCATTCGAGCCGTGTCGGAAATCGACGTAGCCGAGAATCGTGTGGATCTACTTGAGTACGCCAGGAAAAAAACCACCCAGAAGGTGAACCTCTATGAAAAGGTACAAATCCCCGAGTTCGCCGAAGCCGTTTTGAAAATCAAAAGATACCTGGAAGATGTGGAAAACCTTGAAAAAGCCGCCCAGAAAATCACGAAGGCAAAACAGATGGCAGCGGCGGGGCTGAGCTGATGGTTGAAAAGATGAAAAAGATCCATCTTCTGATGGCCACAGCTGATACTGAAACTCTCCTGGCCGACCTTCAGAAAATCGGTGTTGTCCACATCGAAACCGGGGCCGTAGCCGACGATTCCGGAGTCATGGATCTCGGGAGCCGGATAACGGCCCTGAAGAAGACGAACGCCGAACTCAAGTCTCATGCCGAGGGAAACGGCAGCGATATAAATAAGTCTGAAAACGCCGAGTTGAAAATCACAGATGTTGAGAATCTTCAGCTGCAAACCAGGGAAATCCAGTCGGAGCTGGCACGATACGCCGCCGAATCAGATCGATTACAAAAGGATCTGGTGGCGCTTGCACCCTGGGGCCGGTTCGACCCGTCGATAATGTCCCGTCTTGAAGAAGCAGGTGTGCATATAACCTATCACATCCTTCCGTCGAAGGCCTTTGAAGCCGCCGATTTTTCAGACAGGCATATTGAAGTCATCAGAGAAGATAAGGCAAGAATCTATTTCATCGAGATCTGTCGGAGCGGTATGGATGAGCAGGCAGATATACCGTTGTTTCCTGAAGAGAGACTGTTTAAATCCGGGTCCGACGAGGTTCGACGTCTTATCGGGGGAACTGATTCCGCGGTTAAGAAACTGGAATCCAGGCTGACGGTACTGACTCTGAGCCGGTCCATCATTGTGGCGGAAATCTTAAGTCTCGAATCCGAGCGGGAACGCCGATTAGCCGCCCTGTCCCTGGGTAATGAAGTTGACGGTGAGGTGATGTGTCTGACAGGATTTATCCCTGTCTCGCTGGTTTCCGGATTGGAGTCCTTTCTTGAGAAGAGAAATATATTGCCTCTCATTACCGATTCTGAGCAGCCGGATGAGACGCCGATAAAGTTAAAAAACGGGCCTGTAGCTCGTCTTTTTGAACCGATAACGAAAATATTCGGTCTTCCCCAATATCTGGAAATCGATACGACACCATTTTTCGCACCATTTTTCGCATTCTTCTTCGGTCTCTGCCTTGCCGATGTAGGGTACGGTATCATTGTCACGCTTTCTGCCCTGGCGGGGTTCTTTCTCTTGAAGAAGAAAGCTCAGAAATCCCTGGCTGCGCTGGGTTTTATTCTGGGACTCACAACAATTGTAGGCGGTTTGTTCCTGAATAACCTGTTCGGGATGAAAATCGATGTTTTGCCGAATCTGCCTGAAGGAGTGGCATCACTTCTTTTGTTCCGTGACATGAATGATGCCATGGCGTTCTCCATCCTGCTTGGGGTCGTGCAGATACTCATAGGCTTCATCATGCAGGTGGTGAATAAATGGCGTCAGGATGGTTTCACCGCTTCCCTGCAGCCTGCCGGAACCTTTTTTCTCATCATAGGCACGGTTGTCTGGGCCGTGGGGAATATGGACTCCACATTCGCTATAGGTCCCATCCCTGTTGGTGCCTGGATTGTGATGCTCGGGAACACCAGCGGTATCGGGTTGGGATTGGCGGCCTTCGGTGTCCTTCTGATATTATTCTTCAATAATCCCCGAAAGAAATTCTGGATCCGACCCCTGCTGGGACTCTGGGAGATGTACGGAATCGCATCGGGGGTTCCCGGCGACATTCTTTCTTATATCAGACTCTTTGCACTCGCTCTTGCCGGGGGATTGCTCGGGGGAGCCATTAATCTTATTGCCTTGATGATCCGGGGTGATGATCCGGGTTTCTTCTCCTGGATCTTCATGCTGCTCGTTATCATCGGCGGGCATTCCATTAATTTCGCACTGGCGGCCCTCGGGGCCTTTGTTCATCCTCTCCGTCTCACCTTTGTGGAATTCTACAAAGCCGTCGGATTCAACGGAGGGGGAATCCCATATGCACCTTACGGAGGAAAAACATCGTGAATATTGCAGTTATTCTTGCCGGAATCGGCCTGGGCCTGATGGTAGGCCTCTCTGGAACGGGATCGGCTATCGGTCTTGTAATCGGCGGAACCAGCGCTATCGGTGCCATTAAGAAGAAACCCGAAGTGTTCGGTTCTTCATTGGTTCTTTCAGCCTTGCCGGCGACTCAGGGGCTGTACGGATTTGTCTGTTTCATCCTGTTTTCCGGTTTTGTCACTCCGGAAATGAGTGTCTTTCAGGGTGCCATGACTCTGGGAGCCGGTATTGCTATGGGTCTGGCCGCGTTATTCTCGGCTATACAGCAGGGGAAAGTCTGCGCGGCCGGTATTTCTGCTATGGGCAGCGGGCATGATGTATTCGGAAACACCTTCATTCTGGCGGTTTTCCCCGAGTTTTACGCCATTCTTGCCCTGGTTGTATCCATTCTTATCACCGGTTTGATGTAGGCTCAATTCATTATTCAATAAGAAACCACCGGTATAATGCAGGTGGTTTCCTTTATGGTAATGTTTAATCCGTATCATTACTCTTAGAAGAAGAGAAATACTGTATGATACTGGATATTCGAACACTGGCACTCATCTGTAATCTTGTTCTCTTCGGTTCATTCATAACGATGTTCGCGTTCTGGCGGACATACCGGGACAGACTGGGTACGGGATATTGGGTTTTAAGTCTTCTGAATGCACTTATCGGTTTTCTGCTGATCATTTTTCTCGACGTTATACCGGATCTTATGAGCATTATTATGGCCAATTTTGCGCTCACAATGAGTTTTCTGTTCTTATACATGGGTATTCGGGAATTCTTGAAGCTGAAACGCAGATTCATGGAATTTTTATTTATTCTGATCTCTGTTTCGGCGGGTTTAGTGTATTTCACCTACATCAGGCCATCAGTAAGCAGTCGGATCATCATCATGTCAGCGATGTATATCACCGTTTCGATGGCCTGTATCCTGAAACAGAAGAGAAGAATGATCGGACCAAGACGTAATGCAGGCATAGTTCTGAATATCCTTTTTATGATTCATACAATATTCATGACAGCGAGGCTGGTTGTAACACTGCTTTCTCCTGGAATCCGTACTCTTGATGATTTCATGGTTTCGGGGAATTTTCAGGCACTCGTTTTCATCATCACTATTTTTTTCTATTCCGGACTTACCTTTACCTTCATCTGGATCAACTACAGCTCCCTGGAAAACCAGCGACTGACTCTCATGAGCGCCATTGAACATGCCCCGACTTCCATTTTTATCACCGAATCCAAGGGTCAGATTGAATATGTAAACCCTGCATTTACCAAAAAGACCGGATTCACTTCACGGGAGGTAGTTGGTCGCCATATACGGTTTCTCAAGAATAAAGAAACTGATCCGGCAGTTTTTAATTCCATGTGGGACACCATTATTACCGGTCTACCATGGCGTGGTGAATTTCAAAACAGGAAGAAGAATGGAGAATTATACTGGGATATGGCATCGATTGCGCCGGTTATGGATAAACGGGGTCGAATTACCCATTTTGTCAGCGTTAATGAGGACATTACCGAAAGTAAAAGATTGCAGGAGCATTTGAAAACACTGGCAAATCACGATTCTTTAACCGGTTTACCGAGCAGAAGGCTCATGTTGGACAGGCTCAGTTCCGCTATTGAGCTTGCCGAGAGAAATAAACAGTTGGTGGGCATTCTTTTTGCCGACATCGATCATTTCAAAAAAGTTAATGACGAACTGGGACATGATGCGGGAGATGAGATACTGAAAATTGCTGCAGACCTTCTGCGAGATTCTCTCCGTAAAGCGGATACCGTTGCACGTCTCGGTGGTGACGAATTCCTCATTGTGTTACCGCAGGTTAGTGATCGTGAAGGCTCTTCCATCGTTGCGCAGGGGATGATTGATGCTTTTGCCTCATCGAACGAAATCGGTAATATCGGGTTAAGTATCGGTATCGCCCTGTATCCGGAGCACGGACTGACAGCAAATGAACTTATTAAACAAGCGGACAATGCCATGTATGAAGTTAAGAGAAAGGGAAGAAATACCTGGACCTTTGCCGGCAGTTCAAATCTGAATAATGAGGGCTGAAGGCTGTAACACTTTATTCCCAAGCGAAATGAGCGGAGTGAACTTGTTCATTCTGTCGGGATCGTTCCTCGGCTGCCGCCTCCGGTACGACCCTTAATCCGAATGAGCGCAGGGAAAGCATGGTGTAATACCCCGCGGCTCTGCCGCGGAAAGGAGTCGCC
>JAUVIY010000158.1 GCA_030592625.1 Spirochaeta sp.
CAGTACTTCAGGCGTCCGGTAACGTTCGTAATCCGGTGTGGTGTCGAGGCCCTTGTTCAGCAGGACTACCGTCAGGACGATGGAGAAAATTATGAGCAGGGATCCTTTGATAAACTGGACGTATGTGGTGGACTTCATACCGGCTGTAGCAACAATGAATGTAACGATTGCACCGACAATAACGACACCGGCCCAATGAGGAAGTCCCAGAAGCGGTGTCACAAGAGCGCCTGCACCCACCATCTGGGGTATGAGATAGAAAATCGAGATAACCAGTGTACTGATACCTGCCATGAGCTGAATGCCCTTTGAATGGAACTTGGCATCCAGGGCATCGGCAAAAGTGTAGCGTCCGAGTTTTTTCATCGGTTCGGCAACGACAAAAAGGGCCACAACCCAACCTGCGAGATAGCCGATGGAGTAAAGAAAGCCATCATAGCCTACAGTGGCAATCAGACCACAGATACCCAGAAAACTGGCTGCCGACAGATAATCACCTGCAAATGCGATTCCATTCACTGTCCAGGGTATTGTTCCACCAGCGGCGAAATATCCTTTGGCGGAACTCGTTCTGCGGGCGAAATAGATTGATATACCAAGAACAATAGCAACAATACTGATGAAGAGAATAACGGCCAGGGGAGCTGGATCGTAGATCATTTATTCAGCTCCTTTTCCCTGGCTGTACACAGTGAGTTGTAAACCAAACCGAGAACTATCGCGAGAATGATGAGAAAAAAACCGTAGATGATGGCGAGATTCAACCCGAAGAGGACTATGGATCCCATAATTACGGGTGCGAAGGTATTAATGGCGACAAATCCGGCGAATACCAGTGCATAAACGATAAACAGTCGGATACCGAGTCTCGTTTTGTATTCGGCCGCAAGGTCTTCACCCTGTTCCTGGGCGGCGGGCTCATGAAGCATGTAGAAAACTCCTCAAATCGGTTGAATCAATGAATTAAGGTCTGTTCAGACCTCTTAGCTACTATTTATGAGTAATGTTAAGCTGTCAAGGCAGGAACCTTATACTGGGCAGAACACCCGGCCTCAGGCTATCCTGATATAGCACATGGGGAAAAAACGGCATTTCTGGTCTTCCGAACGACTTGCTCTCTTCAGTTATTTCATCGGATTTATTCTGCTGGGAACTCTGCTTCTGAGCTTTCCGGTGAGCTGGAGCGGAGCCGGCGGTATATCACGGGTTGCTCTTGTGGATGCGTTCTTCACGGCCATATCCGCAACATGCGTTACCGGACTCATAACCATCGATACTTCTCTCTGGAGCCGTTTCGGGCAGTGGATTATTTTAGCCCTGATACAGGCGGGTGGGCTGGGAATCGTAACCTTCGGAATGCTATATCTTGTCTTGCCTAAAGTAAGAATCTCCCTGAAAAACAGCAAATTTCTGCGTGAGTCCTTTGTCGCAGAGCAGATGCCCCGTGCCAGGCAAATGATAAGAAGTATCCTGGGGACGACATTGTTTGTGGAGATAATCGGTGCGATGCTGCTCATCCTGGGTTTTTTCAGGGCCGGTACGACTGCGCCGGTATTCGAAGGTACCTTTCATGCAGTTTCGGCATTCTGCAATGCCGGGTTTTCTCTCTTCAGTGAAGGACTGGTTCCTTTCCGTTCCGACTCGCTGGTGAATTTCACCTTGATGGGTCTTATTGTATTCGGCGGGATCGGTTTTATGGTGATTCGGGATATCCGCCGTAAATTCAGGGATTGGAGAAGGCCACTGTTGTTTCATACACGACTCATGCTCCTGGCCGTACCCGTATTCATTGTCGTTGGATTCGCAGGATATCTTCTTCTTGATACAACCGGAACATTTTCTGATTTACCCTGGGGCGAACGACTCATGGCAGCTTTGTTTCAATCGGTGACTACCAGAACCGCCGGATTCAACACAGTCGATCAGGCTTCCCTTTCAATGACTTCCCGGTGGCTGACGCTGATGCTGATGCTGATCGGAGGGGGATCGGGGTCAACAGCTGGAGGTATCAAGGCATCCACGGCCTTTATACTCTTTATCGTTCTGTTCAGAGGTGTGAATGAAAGAGGTGATATCCGCTTTCTCCGCCGCCGAATCGGTTCCGCGGACGTCAGCCGTGCAGCTATGTTCTTTCTTAAGGCGATATCACTGCTTTTCATCAGCATTATCATGCTTGGAATCATTGAGTATCCTAACTCCGGCGGATTCACGGCATCGGAGATTGTGTTTGAATGTGTTTCGGCTCTGGGAACAGTGGGTTTGTCCATGGGTATCACCTCAGCCCTGTCCACAGGAGGCAAGCTGGTGATAGCGGCTACAATGTTCGCCGGCAGGGTCGGATTGTTTTCTCTGGTAATACGCATGGTCCGGGACCGGGCCGAAGCACTTATAGAATATCCAAAAGGCGAGGTATTGATAGGATGAAACAGTATGCCGTTATCGGGGCCAGCACTTTCGGCAAACGGATTCTGGAGGAACTGATTCTCCTGGATTGCGAGATAATCCTCATCGACAAGGATCCTGAAATCATTGAATATTTCAAGAACGATGTCACAGCGGCATATATTGCCAATGTTATCAACGAGGAGACGGTTACACGGCTTATCCCCGCAGACATCGACGCTGTCGTCATCGATCTGGGAGATAAAATCGAGGCCTCCATTCTCGTTACTCAATATCTGAGTAAGCTCGGCGTTTCAAACATCATTGTAAAAGCCGAAACGGACCAGCACGGGGAAATACTCTCTATCGTCGGTGCCGATCATGTGGTTTTTCCAAATATCGAAGCGGCCAGGCGTGTGACACCGCTTCTCGCATCCGATCTTCTCTTCAACTATCTGGCTATCTCAGGCGGGCTGGTGCTGGCCGAGACCGGTGTACCCGAGGGATTGGCGGGATATACACTCATCGAAACCGAAATCAGGAGGTCAAGAGGTATCAATGTTATGGCTTTCCGGAAGGGCGGGCAGGGTGATTATCAATTCTTCAAGCCTGAATATCGACTCAATGGCGACGATGTCCTGTTGATCGTCGGTCGGGAAGAAGACGTCGCCGCCTTCACCGGTAAAAATATCGCAAGTCGGAAACGCGGGATTGGTAAGCTCTTCAGTCAATTGTTCAACAATCACTGATGATGCTGCAGGAATATCGGTTTTCGTCAGTCGTCGTAGAGCAGCCGCAGATAATCGATGCGACCGAAGGATTTTCTCACCGATTCCCTGACTTTCGCAGGAGATGGCGTCGGTGTTTTCGAACCGAAACCCGATATGATATTGCCGAAATTCCTCACAAAGGCTCCCTCTCCGTAATGTGTTTCAATAGTCTTGTCCATCCGGGGAGCCTTTGCTTTCAGTGTACGTCCGGCCGAATCGAGCAGTTCCCGGTTGAGAAGTCGTGTTTTTTCAATCCAACCGGCATCGTCACGGGCGTTTTTCAGGATATCCAACTGGTCTTCCACCCGGAGGTAAGACACATCTATCCCACCACCGGCGGCCAGTTTTGATACTGCGGAGCTTATGGACTTCACGGATTTTTCCGGTAGAGAGGATTCAATCTTCCTGATTTTTTCGAGATACGCGGTCTGTGTTCTCCGGGTCAGTTCGGGAGTTGCCGGAATGCGGAAATCCGCCCAGAAACGCCTGGGATAATCGCCGAAGAGATCGAGCACACCGTCCAATATATCCAGATACCTGGCAAGCAGAGGTTTCTGCCAATGGAGGGCGTTAAGAAACAGATATCCGAATCCTTCCTGTACCGACGTAGATATAACCGCATCGCAGGAAGAGGCCAGCCGAGGGTAGCTCAGTCTGTCGTCCCCCGTCGCCTCCGGGCACCATATCCCGGGTATAAGTCCGTCCTTGAACGCTGCAGCCGTTAAGTCGGAGTAGTCCTTTTCCTGTGCGGAAACTCCCGGTAGAGTGACGATGAGGTTGGCAGGCTCATCCAGGAGTCGCACCAGAAGGGCTGCTTCCAATATATTTTTCCGCCTGATGGCCCTTACCGGATAGAGAAGTATGGGGGCATCCGGTAAGTAGCCCGGGTTATCGTCGGAACAAAGCTCTTCCAGGGCCTCTCTCATACCGGCGGGATCGGCAGGTGCTATCGGTGAGAGGGGTACTGGATTTGTGAGCAGTGAAACGGATTCGCTTAAACCGGCATCCGATAGAATGCGCCTGTCTCTTTCGTTGATTACGGCGTATCTGATTCGTGGTCCGGAGGGGTAGGGTGGCTCATTAATTGCCGAATCCAACCGTTCGAGGTTGTCGGACCGTCCGCATTCGGGGAAATCATGAATATGAAAAAGCATGTTCCGGGTTCCGGAATCTGCAACTTTCATCAATGCTGCGGTAAATGCCGGATTCTTTCCAAGATGATAATTATGAACCCACCAGAGTGTATTCTCGTCGTAGCGTGCAAGGAGTCTCGCTGCGAGTAGTTCCGGATCAGGTCCCCGTTCATTTTCAACATACCCGATTTCTCCGAGGACATCGAGGCGGATTATATCTCCAACCCGATGCTCGAATCCTTCCCTGATCCGTTCAAGTACACATTCGGTACCATCCTCAACGCCTGTCACAAGACGGATTTCTTCCAGGTTATTTAAATAAGAGAGTAGAGCGCGAACTGAGTATACGATGACATCAGTAACCCCTCCCGGCTTGAGATGGTAGTGGAAGAGTGCAATTTTCATGTATTGGGTTCCAGATTAAGAGCACCCCAAAGACGCGTCAATACGGCATTAAGTTGATTTCTCAGTACTCCGTAAGAATAATACCGGAGCCCGAGAGCATAATTCGTATCAGCCATTTCTCTAGCCAGTTTTCTGTCGTCCAGAACTTTGTTCGCGGTTTTGATTGTATCACTGGAGATGAAGTTGTCCATTTCTATGACACGGAATCCCTTCGGTTTTATATCAGTCGCATAGATGGAATAGTTGTTTACCATAATGGGTTTCCTGAACCATATCGTTTCCAGAAACGCATTTCCAAATCCCTCGATCAGGGATGGATAGGTTATGAGGTCCGCATGGGGATAAATATCCTCAAGGGTGTAGATTTTCCGTCCATCTTTAGTGGTTCCCCGGGTTTCCTGGATGATGTCATCAACGAACAGGGCCCGGATCTTCATCATATCGGCATATTCTTTAACGCGCATCTGATATTCGTAACCCTCATCGCCTGATGCATGGGAAATTCCAAGGACGGCTTTCCGTTCCAATCTGGCCACCAGTTCGATAGCATGCTCGATACCTTTTCGCTGTACCACACGGGTCGGCTGCAGGATAAAAAGCTCATCATCAGCGATTCCCAGATCGGACCGTACGTTGGTGATGTATTCGTCCGGGGGAGGAGGTCCCAATTCAAAATTCATGACGTTCGGAATCAGCGTCGAGGAGATTCCCGTTCTTAATGCCAACTGATTCTGACCTGAAGTATTAATCACGACATGTTCGATGTTGTTGAGGTGGGGGGGAAAAGACATGTTAATGTAATCCCAGACACAGTTACGCAGAAAGCGCTTGCGTTCCCAGAAAAAATCATGATGATGAGCTACTACAGGCATCCCGGTTTCCGCAATAACTTCAGTCAGGGCCAAACCCAGCGGGATGTTTAGCGGTATGGTGAGAGCATTCTGCGAGACAATCAGATCAATTTCGAAATTCTTGAGGAATTCGTAAATCCTGGCTTTGAGAAAATGTCTCATCTCATGGATCTTGGATGTCAGAACGGCAGACCTCGTTGTGCTGCCGAAACTATCCTTGTAGAGTTCTTTGATTTCAGGGTGTTGAAAATGAAGTTTTTCTTCTAAAAAAGAACGTTCCGGGGGTGTATCCAGTTCTCCGGCCATGAAATAGCACTCACATCCTACCTGTTCAAGAACCGCTGCCCATTTGTCCGTTTCAAGGGATACCCCGTCGGTACCCGCCAAACGGAAAGAGATGAAACCGATACGTTTAGATGCCATGTGTTTTTACCCCCGAGCTTTTATCGTTTCTTTCTTTATTCAGAATAAACGATAATTCAGGAGCGTCAAGGAAATCGCGAAAACAGAGAATCCCCATGTATTGGGTGATATAATGAAAAATGGACATCTGTTAGGCGGAGGTGACGAGATGGCAAGTTATCGAAAATTTACAAATTTTGTTCTGGTTCCGGTGGTTTTCCTGTTTTTTTCCGCCTGCGGCGACAGGGGGGCACAGGTAACTGAAAACCCTCAGACCATACCTGTCCAGAAGCCGGCAGAATCCGTTCCGGCACCTGATTCCGCCGAAGCTCTTGTAACTTTTCTCACAGGAGAAGTTCTTCACG
>JAUVIY010000336.1 GCA_030592625.1 Spirochaeta sp.
GGCTGAACAGCTCACAAAGGTCATTTTTACTGAAGAATTCACGAGAATCGTCATAGCTCCAGCCCAGCAGTGAGATGTAGTTCAACAGAGCTTCAGGAAGATAACCTGCTTTGCGGAAATCGCTGACTGCAGTGGAACCGTGGCGTTTGGAGAGTTTCTGACCGTCCTTTCCCATCACCATTGGAAGATGGCAGTAGACCGGAGGCGTCCACCCGAAAGCCTCATAAATCAGTACATGAAGAGGCCCGGATGGAATCCATTCCTGGGCCCGCATGATATGAGTGATTTCCATCAGGTGATCGTCGATGACATTCGCCAGGTGATATGTTGGGAAACCGTCGGTTTTCAGCATAACCGGATCGGGATTGATGTCTTTATTCTTCCGTCCGGTCTGTCCCAGCAGGATGTCCTCGAAAACGGTTTTCCCTCCCAGGGGCACTTTGAGCCGGATAACATGCCTCTCGCCGGCCTCAATCCGGGCAGCAGCCTCATCCGGGGAGATTTCCCGGCAGTGCCGATCGTAGCCGATATTTTCCCTGGCTGCTTTCTGCTCTTCCCGGAGGGCATCGAGGCGCTCGGAAGTGCAAAAGCAGGGATACGCCCTGCCTGTACTCACCAGTTCAGCGGCTTTATCCTTGTAGAGTTGCTCCCTTTCAGACTGGACGTAGGGGCCGTAACCACCGTCCTTGTCCGGTCCCTCGTCGTATTCGACTCCGAGCCATGCCAGGGTGGAATACAAATCCTCCAGGGCCTCAGGGGTGGATCTTTCCCTGTCAGTGTCCTCTACCCGCAGTATGAACGTACCCCCGTCGGCTCTGGCAAAAAAATAATTGAATAATGCGGTTCGGATACCGCCGATGTGCTGCTGTCCCGTCGGGGAGGGGGCATAACGGACTCGTACGCTCATGGTGAAACTCCATTTCGTGCAAACAAAAACTCGGAAAAGTATACATTGAGGCTATAAACCGTTCCAGAGGTCATTTGGCGGATTACTGATTCAGAAACTGCTCAACTTCCTGTCTTACTCTGTCGGCATTTTCAAGAACGCTTCCGACATCCTGGTTTTCATTAACCGAAAGGTCGATGCATGCCTGAAGATACTCTATACGCTGATCGTTGGCTTTGGCCCTTACACGATTGACGGCTATCAGCTTGCGGTTATTCTCAATCTGGTCCCTGGCACGGTTGATACCTTCGTTTTCACGACGTTTCCGGTTCTCCAGATCGTACCGTGACTTTCGGTTATCATCCATACGGCTCTGAAGCTCCCTTCGGGTATCAGGGTCGTTGATGGATTGCATGAGGGTATAGATTTCGCCCGCGGAGGCGCTAAGCCGATCGATCATTTCATCGGCCTGGATTATTAATCCCTCACTTCTGATAATTTCATCTTCCAGTTTCCGGTTTTCTTCTTCCAGTGTCCTACTGGCACGCTCCATATCCTGATTGTGGGAACCAAGAATGGAAATTTCAGCCTGTGCATCGTCGATGACAACATAATGGGGAGTGTGTGTCTGGGCAAACAGCGATAAAGCGCCCGAACATACAAGAAAAGAAAATATGATGCTGGACTTCATAACAGGCTCCAGAGTGATTTATTCATACGAGGTTCTTTCAAAAATGCTCGATTTTTGAAATATCTAGTTACATTACTTCATATATAGACATGGTATGGAATGATTCAATCACTTTTTCCCGGATGAAAGAAAAAATATGAAAGGGATCATACCCCGGGGCAGAGCCATGGACCCGGAGTCGCCGCCGGCGACTGCTCGCAGGTTCGCTTTGCGAACCCGCTGTTCTCCTCTCGGTTCGTTTGGGAATCAACCTGCCGTAACGGTATTACGTACCGAGTACCCCTGTATCATGGAGTATTTCATCCGGAGCATAAAAACCGAGGGGGCTCACTCGGAAAATGCCATGAGTTCCTTTCTGGTTTCATTAACCCGGGAAGACAGGACAACAGCCATCAGATGATCTTCCCTGGAACGCTGCAGAACCCGTTCTCCCGCCGATCCTTTTAATGATACCTTCAGCGACGATTTGATTTCCTGTAATTTTTCAGATTGATCTTCGGATAGTTTGTCCGCATATTGGTCGAGCACCTGAACGGAAAGCAGCTGTATCGAAGGATCCTTACCCTTCAGCAATTCCGTGAGCTCTTCGATACCTTTCTCTCCCGCTGCCAGAGCCCGGCACCAGAGTGCCCAGTCTCTTCGACGGGTCTTGGGATCGTCGGCCAACGGACCGAAATAATCGGTGATAGCCCTCCAATTCTGTTCAAGAAGCACGGGGATTCCCAGTGAGACACCGATTGATTTCAGCAGTTCCGGTTTTCTCTGCCGGATTTCCATTTCCAGTTTTTTCACTGCATCAAGGTTTGAAACCGACAGGGCTGTGTTAATCAGAAGATTCGCATAAGGACGATTGAGTTTCCCCTTGATATAGAGACGTTCCTCCAGCCACGCCAACAAGGCCGGCCAATCTTCCTGCTCAAGATATGAGAACAGACGCCAATTACGGATGAAATAGAAATCCAGTGCTCCGATCATGAGAACAAACATCAGGAGCAGAAGCCACATATTGCCCCAGAACAATGTCGCCGAGTTTCTTTCCAGAATAAAAAAAGAAGCCGTAGATATCAGAATCAGAGCTAAAAGTACAACAATATTGAAGAGCCAGAATATGGACTTAAATCTCATGGATAAATACCCCTATAATAGAAATGAGTCTAATCGAGCGGGAGAAGGGGGTCAACAAAAGCAATGTCGGCGAAAAAACGGATACCTCTGGATGATCTGAAAACAGATACGTATTATGACGCACCTCTCTGGTTGGACGAAGAGTTCATGTTGCTTTCCAACGATGCACCGATTACCGAAGACTTATTAAAAAATCTCAAATTATGGGGCTATAAAGGCGTTTGGACCGAGGGGTCTCTCATCTCCGGCAGCACTGCGGCAACGGCATCGGCGGAAACCGTATCCGGCGCCGTACTCAACAATGACGCTAAAGAAGCCGAAGGCCGACGAATAGCACGGAAGTTTTTCGAGGATCTGGCGAATTTCACCAGAAAGGTCTACGACACGTTCTATCGTGACAGTCATCTGGATATGACATCCATTACCGAACAGGTGAAAAATGTCATACAGATGATTAAAGACTATCGATCCTATATGCTCCGCCTCCCGGATTTGATAGCCGACGGCATAGATTATCTTTATACCCATTCCGCTCGTACCATCATCATCTCCGTTACAATCGGAGATTCTCTCAAACTTCCCAATTTCCGCCTTATAGAACTGGGCATCGCCGCAATGCTCCACGAAATCGGCATGATGAAAATACCGAGACAGGTTTTCGACAAATCAA
>JAUVIY010000373.1 GCA_030592625.1 Spirochaeta sp.
CGGATTTCAACATCGGAGAGTCTCCTGGCGGGAACCGAATACCAGGAGTGGTGAGTCCAGACGGTGATATCTTCAGGATTCGAATCGGAATAAACTGATCCAATATTCAAGGCAATGAGAAAGATGAGATAGACCGGGAAAAACCGATGACGGCTCTTCATGGATTAATTCTTGTTTATTCTTCCAGGTGTTTCAACGTGTTTCAACTCTTCAAGATACATATCCCTCAGTTCCGGAACGCTGTTCAATGCAGCCGTTCCGGCAGGATGCAAGCGATAAAGCCCGAAACGAACTCTTTCGAACCATCCGTAAAGATTCCCGGACAGGATGATTCCGGCATCCTCGGGGGCGCCGAGTTTTCTGAACCGGGCCGGGGATACCTCTTCGAGTACTGAGAGCCAGGAAGCCAGACGTATGGCACGCTGCCGATAGGCGCTGACTCTCCGTTTCCCACCGACAAGACCTCCGGGAGTCAGGTCCAAGTCACGGCCGGCGATTTCCCGGAGAATGGCGGCCTTCTTCTTCAAGCGCCGCCTTGGAACTCCGGTTCCGGCACCGGGATGCATCAGGACTTCAACTCGAGTTTTTTTCTTCTGGAACGTCACAAGCACCAGACCGATTCCAAGCCGCCTGAGCAGGCGGCGAAGGTTGCGGGAGGCCGGAGGACGCGGTCGATCTGAGGTGGCCGGCAAAGCAACATAAACGGAATCGGCATATTCCTGTCTCTCGGCGGCCTGGGCCAGAAGGGCCAGGGAAGGGCGCAGCTTGAGTTCTACAGCGATGAGTTCGCCGTCCTTCTCGGCTGCCAGATCGCAATGGCCCACTTCCCCGCGAACGATATAGTCCTGGGCTTCGAGCCAGGCTTTGAGGGGTGGATAGAGATCGGTTTCCTTCAGGGCGCGAGTCGGCGGCATTATCGGCTATATTATGCCATGAACACCTTTTACGTAACATCGCCGAGAAGAAAGGCAGATCTTCCCGAGGAATTCGTCAGGGATGTAAACGTCGGAGATGCAGCTGCTGTTATTCCCGTGGCCGACCCGGACTACAGCTACGCCGGATTGGCGAGATTGGTGAACGGCGAGAACGTCGTAAAGATCCGTGTGAGCCTGGAGAGCCCCGATGATTTCCTGAGGGAAGGATTCAATGTGGACGTGGAGATACGACCGGCGGATTGAGATTCAAACTTTCAACTCACTTCTCAGCGGCAATCGCTGCAGCCGTTATCGAAGCACGTTCAAAAGGCCGGGAAGGAACAGTCAGGTTTCGTGATTCCGCATACTCCCTGGTCTGATACACGAAGGCCTGAAGACGGGTGTCCAGGGATCCCTTGTCCTGACCGTCATAGTCGACGTTGATCCAGGGGATGTTATCGTGGTCTTTCCGGAAGGCCGGTGCAACGGCGCTGATGAGGGTTCCCGGCATGCAGGTGAACGGCAGGATGTTCACAACACCTGATATGCCGGTTTCAACCATAACCGCCGCAGTTCCCAGGGCCAGGGCCGGATCACCATCATAGTCCCGGTGGATATAAGGTCCGCAGCTTTTCAGCATCTCATCGATGGAAACATCCCGCTCCAGTTCAACCAGATCCTCGACGGTTTTCTCCATCGTATGGAGAAAAGCCCGGGTGAAGAACTTCTGGATCCTGGCCTTGAGAAGTCCCACACGATCTCCTTTCCAACGGCTGTCCCGCTCCCACCGGATTGTGGAGTAAGTGAGCCATTCGGTGAAAGGTGTCATGAGGGTCTCTGTACCCAGTGCTTCAAGGGTGTCAACAACTCCGCCGGAGCAGAAAGGGTTGTCTCGCATGAAAATCTCTCCCACTATCAGGACAATCGGTTTTCGCGGTCCATCGACCAGGGGTACGGCTGCGAACATCTTTCCGATATCTCCCAGAATGCGGGGCATGTTCCCGGCACCTTGTTCGATACAGCTGACAACCATCGCCAGTGCGGTATCGTAAACCCGCTTCACATCACCGGAGTTCTGTTCGTAGGGCATGGCTTCCTGGCGGAATTTCTTCAGGAGATCCACGGCATAAAAGCCTCTGAGAGTGGCAAGACGGAATTTGTTCCCATGACCTCCGGAGAGTCCGGCGTAGGAGTCCTCGTTGGTTGGAGCGGTAATTTCGGCGTCACCGTATCCGAGTCGGTCGAAAATGATACGCTGCATCTTGTTGTACTGGCCGAAGCGGCAGGGCCCTGCATGATCGGGCATGAAGAATGCCTGTTTTTTCGGATCCACCCCCTCTTCACCGAGTTTCCTGAGGAAGCTGCCTGTTGTGGCGATCATCGGGAAGCACTCTTTTCCGGTGAGGTATTCCCGTCCCAGTTCGAGGTCCCTCTCGTCCTGCTCGGGGAGTACGCGAGCGTCGACTCCGCAATGTCTCGATGCGGCCGCCAAGGCATGAGCGGAGTCGTTCATATTGGGGAACCAGAGTATCCTGCCCGAAGCGGTGGTGGCTTTTGAACCCATTTTACGCCGGCCGGCCCGGGGTGCCGGCTCTGATGTCCGGGAAGCACTCCGGCTGTCCAGGAAGGCCTCGATCCTGGTGACGAGACCGGCGTCTGCCGAGTGTTCGTCCACCTCCAGGAAGAGGAAGGGTTTACTGCCCATCTCACGGGAAACATAATGCTGCAGGAAAGAGTCCGGTCCGCATCTGAAATTACCGATGTATATGGCGTCCAGTCGTTTATCGGCCGCCACAAGCCGGGCACCGGCCAGAATCTTCTGACCGTTGGGCCAGTACATCATGTAGTAGTCGTCGAACACGTCTTCCCTTTCCAGGGGCAGATAATCCAG
>JAUVIY010000346.1 GCA_030592625.1 Spirochaeta sp.
GGCGATTTGTGCCAACCCGGTGGCGGCAACTCAGGAACAAGCCGTTCAATCGCTGCGTAAACGTGGACGAGCTGTTTTGTTCGGCGGTGTGCCCAAGTCGGCGCCTATGACAACACTGAACAGCAATACAATTCATTACGACGAACTGGAAGTGGTGGGCGCCTTTTCCTATGAAACAAGGCACCATCTGAAGGCCCTCGAGGCCATTCGGGCAAAAACTCTCAATCCGGAACTGTACTTTACCAGGACCGTTTCATTGGACAACATCAATGAAGGATTCATCTCAGCCGGTACCGGTAAGGCTCTGAAAACTCTTGTTATACCATAGGTGTTATTCCATTAGAGAGGAAAAGATTATGAGTAAAGCCAAGCTTCGATTTGACATGGGTAACACTCCAGAATTCTCAGGAGATTGAAATATGACCCTGATGGGACTCGATATTGGAACCACCGGCTGTAAAGCTCAGGTAATCGATGAGGAAGGCCGGCGTCTCGGCTTCGCAATCCGGGAATACGGCATTGATACCGATCCCTGCGGCAAGGCGGAGCAGGATGCCGAAGCTGTATGGAAGGCCGCATTGGAAGTGATGAGCCGGGCTGCAGCCGAAGCCGGCGCATCAGCCGTCGGTGCCTTAAGCCTTTCGGTACAGGGTGATGCCGTTATTCCCGTAGATTCCGTCGGCAGGGCCATTCACCCCGCCATCCTGGGAATGGACTACCGGTCGGCACATCAGGCAGAACGCTGTGCAGAGATGCTCGGGGACCGACATCTCTTCGATCTCACCGGGATGCGTCCCCATCCGGTGAATTCACTCACCAAGATACTCCTCCTCCGGGATATCGCTCCCGGGATATATGATTCAGCCCTGCGCATCACAACCTACGCCGATTTCATTCTGGGCAAGCTGGGTGCCCCGGGTGTAATCGACCTCACCATGG
Source organism: Spirochaeta sp. (assembly GCA_030592625.1). Classification (GTDB taxonomy): domain Bacteria; phylum Spirochaetota; class Spirochaetia; order DSM-2461; family DSM-2461; genus UBA2779. The sequence continues at coordinate 940 of JAUVIY010000346.1, forward strand.
CGACCCGGACCATGGCCTGGGATCTGGATAAAGGCAACTGGTCCGAGAAGATATTAGGCGCCCTGAATGTGGACCCCGGTCTCTTTTCAAAAGCTGTACAGTCAGGAAGCGCCGTGGGCACTCTGGCGCCGAATGTAGCTGAAGCCACCGGCATGCCGACTGAAGTTGTCCTGGCTGCCGGGGGCCACGACCAGCCCTGCGCCGCCCTGGGATCCGGTGTTGTCGGACCTGGCCGGGGAGTAGCATCCACCGGTACCGCCGAGGTGTTCTCCTGTGCCTTTCCTGAAGCCTCGAACCGGGAGTCTCTATATCACGGATATTATCCGGAAACGGCCTACACTCTGCCGGGGCTGAAGTTCACTTTCAGCCTGAACCATGTCGGGGGCATTCTTCTGAAATGGTATCGGGATGAATTCTGCGATACGGAAATGAGAGAGGCAGCTAAAACAGGAGTAAGTGCTTATAAGCTCCTGGATGAAGGTATGCCGATAAATCCCACGAAACTCTTCTTCCTGCCCCACCTTAACGGCAGCGGTACTCCCTGGTGCGATATAAATTCCCGGGGAGCCCTGGTGGGACTCACCATGGACAGCAGCCGTCATGATGTGGCCAAATCCATACTCGAATCTCTTACATATGAACTGGCTCTGAACCTGGAAACCATGGAAGCGGCCGGTCTGAAGATTGATGAAATCGTTGCGGCCGGAGGAGGTGCATCATCGGATCCATGGCTGCAGCTCAAGGCTGATATCCTGAACCGGCCGGTTAAGGTACCGAAGAATACCGAAGCCGGCAGTCTCGGTGCCGCCATCCTTGCCGGATCCGCCGCAGGGATCTGGGACCCGGCCGAGGCCGCCGTCCGCATCGCCCGGTCTGACAGGACTATCGATCCGGACCCTGTACGGGTTAAAATCTATCGGAATCGACTGGATATTTACCGTTCACTCTACCCCGCCCTGAAAGAGGTTCACAAACGGCTTGCTCATGAATGAACAAAATTTCGCCCGAATCCCCCATAACTGTGTACTCCAACTCCAGGCGGTCTACGGGACACTGAAGAGCGCAGAACGCAAGGCTGCCGATTATATTCTGGATTACCCTGAGAATTTGACCGGATTATCCATTGTGGAATTCGCAGGACGGGCCGGGTGCAGCGAAGCCACCATCGTCCGCCTGTCCAAACGCCTGGGTTACGAGGGCTATCCGGAGCTGAAAGGTGATATCGCCTCTGCCCGGGAGAACGGGACAGTCTATGAATACGACGATGTCTCACCGGCAGATCCGCCCGGCACGATTATCCGAAAGGTGTTCGAGGCATCTATCCAGGCCCTCAAAGATTCATTGGAGATGCTGGACGAGGAGGCATACAGCCGAACCGTTGACGTTCTCTCCGATGCCCGTACAATCCTACTTGCCGGCATCGGGGATGCCGCCCTGGTAGCTCAGGAAGCCCAGCAGAAATTCATGCGCATGGGCGTATCCAGCCGATACAGCCTCGACGGAGATCTCCAACTCATCCATGCCTCTCAACTCACACCTGGAGATGTGGTAATTGCCATATCTCACTCCGGATGCAGTAAACCTGTGATTGATGTATGCAAATTAGCCCGAACCTTCGGAGCCACGATTGTCGGAGTAACCAATTTCCCGGTTTCTCCCCTGGCCAAGAAATCCGATATCATCCTGCAAACCGCCGTATTTGCCAAATCGATGACCGGTGAAGTCATTTCCAAGCGGATAACAGCTCTTTGCGTTATCGAGAGTCTGTACCTGAGTGTGCTCTTTCGACAGGGAGGGGATGCGCTGACTGTCCTGGGGCGGTCGAACGATGCGGTGGGCGTGAATAAGGTGTAGGCTGCTCAGTACCAGTCAACCAGCTTCAACCCGCCAATTTTCTCGAATCCACCGGAATTATGGGTTACCAGTTCGGCAAGCTTTCATCGTATACATACCACCGGGACATTACCCCTTATGCTGATAAACGTCCCACCCCATATACTTGCCGAGAGCTTCATTCAGTGCATCTGAAGTGAGGCTCCGATTCATGGCGACATGATGCTCAAATCCATTCTCACACAGGTGACTCATTAAGCCCTGAAGATTGTCCACGTGGCAGACGGCAACTCCCCCAACAGTATCAACAGGATTATCCCTGAAATCGCCTTCTCCGATATAAGCCTTGATTGTGCCTTTCACATCATCGGTGGAAATTCTCAGATAAGTCATCGGACCGGCTTTAATCTGGGCTTTCAATGCTCCGAAGCATTTCTCCGATCCA
>JAUVIY010000392.1 GCA_030592625.1 Spirochaeta sp.
AAAGATCACTGGGATGAAGAACTTGGTTAACGATATCAGTGAATTCGCCCAAAATACCGCGGACAAGAACGGATGGTCGGTACAGCCTGACAAGGATTTTCTCAAGACTGTTCTGGACGGATTGGTAAAAACCAGAGAAGCCTTCGGGTACTATCTTTGTCCCTGCCGGGATGGCTGGGGAAACAGGTTCAAGGACCGGGATATCACCTGCCCCTGCGAATATGCCCAAGAGGATATCCGGGAGTTCGGGTATTGTTACTGCGGATTGTTTCTGTCGGAGGAGGCAGCTGATTCAAAACGAGCGCCGGAAGCTATTCCCGACCGCCGCCCCGAAGCTCTTTATCCGGACTGAAGATCTGAACCCATTTCATTGAATGGTCATGTCAATCGCGCCCATACCGGCGAGCTGACTGATTGCATCATCCTTCTGTTTTACTTTAGTTTTTTTTACAGCCTTACGAACGACATTGGGCCACTGTTTCTCAGGCAGATCTTCTTTCATTTCTTCAAGCAGCACGAGGATATCTTCACTCATTTCGATGTTGTATATTTTATCCGTATCGTGGAAAAACAGCTCGGCGAATAAATTAATGTAATCTCCCGGGGACCGGCTTTCTCGCTGACCTTTACGTTCCAGAACCATTACCCTTTTCCGGGCTTTCTTAATTTCTCTGTCTCTTCTAGCCAAATCTGTGCTTTTCATAACGTCGACTCCCGATTTTGCCTTGAAGATATTACTGCCCAGACGAAGAAAGGGCAAGATGACTTACAATACTGAAATATTCAGGGATTCCCGTCATTCCAACGTTGCTGTAATATCATTTCCATCATGAATCCCCCAAAGGGGTTGAAAAGTATCGCCGATGAGTGCGGCTGAAATCAGAACATCCTCATAATCGATCCTTGAAAACTGGGGGCGATAGACATTCTCAGCGTTATGGATACGAGTGATATAGCCATTACGGTATGACTTCGAAACTTCTTCGATTACAGATTCCCGGCCCGGATAAGTTCTGTGGATTTCATCGAACAGATCTTCCGGAGCTTCCTCAAGGGAAAACGTAATACCGATTCCGTCCATGTTATAAACATAGAGCCACTTCTCAGGGTTATGCTTCGGTTGAGGAAGGCCTTCACGGGGAACCCGGCCGTCTATCAATATACCTTGCCCCCGACCGGCTGCGAGGTCTTCGCCACGCCGCGAAGAAACCAGGTAAGCCGTCAAACCATCAATATCTCGTACCGGCAGGGTTCGATACCTGTCGAAACTGCCAAGTTTCACTGAGAAAACGACGCCCCGGTAAAGACTGCGGCCAAAGAGACCATCGTCGTAATCCCGGTAAATACTCGCCGCCTGCTCATCATCGAACACGATCGGTCCCGTCGAGAAAACTGGACCGTGAACTGCCATCAGGAGAAAAGTTACTGAAATGACTTTTCTAATTCGTGAATACAACATTGTCATAACCTGCCGCCATGAAAATTTCCGTCAGAAAAGATCGGCTCTCTTTCTCCGCCGTTTCCAGAAGCCCCCCCTCCAGAGCCATTTCCCGGAGCCGCGGTCGAAGACCTTCAACCAGGAGACGCCAGCTTTCGGGTGTCAGCGGAACATCGGGGAAGCCATCGGCCACAGCATCCCTGTCTTTAATAATAAATGACATCACAATCACCGGAGGGGCGGCAATTTCCAGAGTCCTTGTCCCGTCTTCGTCTACGGTCACAGTGATGCCCCCGACATCATCGTCAGGCTTACCAGCTGTAAATTCATCAAGCCAGAGATCCAGGTCTACACCGGCCCTGACACTCGCCGACATCACAACGAAGCGGTAATCGGGACGGCCCGGGTCAATTCCTACCTGACGGCAGAGTGTATAGATTTCGGCGTATTCCCAGTCCGCCGGCAAACGGCCTCCGGGATGCCATGCGGGATCGGTCTTGGCCATAAACAATCTCGGCTCCCTGTCATACTGCAGTTTCAGATAGCTCCAGTTCACCTCTTCGTCACCGATGAAATCATAAGGAAAAACAACCTTCATTTCGTAGGCAGCGGTTTCCAGATCATTCAGTAAGCGAATTTCCTCCAGGATGGACCAGGAAGCGGAGGTCTTACGTGCTGCAAACAGCTGCCCCAGAGGTAGACCGTTCATACGCCAGGCTGCATAGAGGAATGCGCCGGAAACAGCCAGAAGCAGCAGGGCGGGAAAAAGCAGAGGACGGCGTTTTCTAGCCATCGGAAGCCTCCCCCTGCACAATACCGAGAGTCGGACCGAACACGATAATATCGAACTCTCCAAGCTTCAAAACCCGCATCACGGCGAGCCTTGCCTTGGCTTCAGCATGAGACAGGATTCCATTGTCCAAGGCAGCCTGCCTGTTCGCCTCACCCTGAGCGATTACCTGGGGCATGTAGTCGCCCATTCGGATCGGATTGAGTAAAGCTTGTTCGCGAAGAAACATCTGGTTAATGGATGTTTCATCGGCATCCGAGGAAAAGATTTCGGCAGGTGGCATCCTTACCTGAATGACATCATCC
>JAUVIY010000289.1 GCA_030592625.1 Spirochaeta sp.
ATCAGTCTCAAAACCGGGCTCGCGGCGACGGCAACGGCGCTCATGCTGGGAATCCCGGTCGCTTACTCCACTGTCAGGTATCAATACAGGGGCAAGGCGGCACTTGAGCTGTTTTTCTCCTCCCCCGCCATAGTGCCGGGCCTGGTTGTGGGATTCGCCCTTTTGCGATTCTTCATCTTCCTGACGAACATGCCCATTATGATGGGGCTCTACATCGGTCATACGGCGATACTCTTTCCCTACACCGTCCGGGTAGTATCGGCCAGCCTCAGGAATTTCGATCCCGCCATCGAGGAGGCCGCCATCAGTCTCGGCTCCTCCAGGTTGAGATCGTTCTTCTCGGTGGTGTTTCCGAACATCCGCTCAGGTCTCGCCGCGGCCTTTATCCTGGCCTTTATCACATCATTCAACAACGTTCCCATATCGTTGTTCCTGACCGGACCGGGAGTCGCGACTCTGCCCATTCAGATGCTGATTTACATGGAGTATTATTTCGATCCAACCATATCCGCCCTTTCCAGCATCATCATCATCCTGACCGTCCTGATCGTACAGACAGCCGAAAAGCTTCTGGGCATCACGAAGTACATGTGAGGAATCGCACCATGTCTTATGTTCAATTGGAAAATATCGATGCCGGTTATGTCAAAGGCAAACCCATACTCAAGGACTTCAACCTGAACGTTGAGAAAGGGGAATTATTGTCCCTGCTGGGACCTTCAGGCTGCGGTAAGACGACGACTCTCCGGACCATCGCCGGATTCATCATGGCTGAAAAGGGCCATGTCATCATCAACGGGAAGGATTTTTCCAGGATTCCGCCGAACAAGCGGAATATAGGACTCGTCTTTCAGAATTACGCCCTTTTCCCCCACCTGTCGGTTTTCGAAAACATTGCATACGGACTGAAACGACGAAAAGTGGAGAAAAGCCTCATCAGGAAGAAAGTTGATTCCGTCATTGAAATGGTCTCATTGGAAGACCTGGGCAATCGACTTCCGGCCCAGCTCTCGGGTGGGCAGCGTCAAAGGGTCGCCCTGGCCAGGTCCATCGTCATCGAACCCGACCTCCTCCTCCTCGATGAACCCTTATCCAATCTGGACGCCAAACTCCGGGATGAGATGAGGGCCGAATTGAGCCGGCTGCAGCATCAATTGGGTATTACGATGATCTATGTCACCCACGACCAGGTTGAAGCCCTCAGTCTCTCAAGCCGGATTATCATCATGAATGAAGGCCAAATCGAGCAGATGGGCACTCCCGAAGAGACATACGATTCCCCGGAGACTCCATTTGTGGCCCGTTTCATGGGATTCGACAACTGCCTGCAAGGAACAGTGACAGGCATCGATGGGGACGCGCAGACCGTCGATGTGAAAGGAACACCGTTCTCATGCAGTTCCTCCCGATCGAGATCGGTCGGTGTCGGTGATCCGGTGAACCTGTTTTTCAGACCCGAAGACGCCCGTTTGGGCAGCGGTGGAGAGACAAACAGTCTGGCCGCAGAGGTGAATTTCTACAATTTCCAGGGGGGTACAACCCTCTGCTCCGTTACGGCGGCCGGCAGCCAGATTCAGGTTCTGCTTCCCGGCAAGAATGTTATCGGGCAGGAATCGAGCCATGTTCTCGTCCCGGCGGATAAAATCATTATTGAAAAGGTTTAACTATGGATTTTAACTATGGATAAGAAAGGTGAAGTGCTGAAGCACATCCGCTGCAGAAAGGGGGACATCGCCCCCTATGTCATCATCCCCGGAGATCCGGGACGGGTGAAGAGAATTGTCGATCAGATGGACCACGCCGACCTGCTGGCTCAAAATCGGGAATACATCGTTTATACCGGTACTTATAAAGACGTACCCATCACCGTCTGTTCATCCGGAATTGGTGGACCGGCGGCTTCCATCGCTTTTGAAGAACTCATTAAATTGGGTGCCAAAGTCTTCATTCGTGTGGGTTCCGCCGGCGGACGGCAGAAAGACACGCCGATCGGGACTCCCATCGTTATCAATGCCACCTATCGTGGTGAAGGCACATCCAAGGCCTATCTTCCGGCGGAATTTCCAGCTGTGGCCAATCTCGATGTTACCAACGCCCTGGTGCGGGCGCTCAAGGATCGGGACGAAGCCTATCAGGTCGGGTTGGGATTCACAAGAGACGCTTATTATGTTCAAGACAAGGAATTGAACGCCTTGCTCACCGACTGCAATGTGCTGGCGGCAGAGCAGGAAGCTGCCGTTCTCTTCATCATCGGATCGATAAGGGGTGTGAAAACCGGGGCCATCGTGTCCACCGACTCCAATATCTGGCTGGATAAACAACCCACCCTGGCGGAGAAAGAGGAGCTCTTCTTCAAGGGGGAACGAAAGGCCATTCTCGCGGCCCTCGATGCGGCGGTGATTCTACACGAACAGAAAGCTCATCTGTTTTGAGCCATCCATCTTTGAACAGGGGACGGCTCCTGGATACTTTTGTCGAACTCTGCCGCATTCCCAGCCCATCAGGTTATGAGGAAGAGCTGAGAGTAAGTGTCCGGGAACGCCTGAACTCCATGGGCTATGATTCTGCCATTGACGATTTCGGCAATCTGTATACCACTACCGATGCAACATCCCTGGAAGATATGTTCCTTTCATGCCACCTGGATACGGTTCCCATATCCGAAGGAGAGATTATTTCAGTCATCAGGCAAAACGGCCGCATTTCCTCGGGTGGAAACACCATACTCGGGGGAGATGACAAACTGGGTGTCGCCGCGGCCCTTGAGATGCTGGCAATGTGCCGGGAGCATCCGGGTCTGCATCGCGGGTTGGATGTCATTTTCACGATCCAGGAAGAAGTCGGCAGCCTGGGCGGAGGTGCCGTGGAGCCACAGCGCCTGAGAGCCAGGAACGGCTTCAACCTGGATGGCGAAACCCCGCCCGGATCCGCTATATACCAGGCACCGAAAAAAGCGCGATTCAGCTGCAGCGTTCACGGAAAAAGCGCCCATGCAGCACTGGCGCCCGAAGATGGTGTCAATGCCGTCGTGATAGCCGGGGTTATCGTATCCCGTCTTCCACTGGGGATTCCCGGACCCGAATCCACATCCAATGTCGGCAGCATTACGGGAGGCACCCAGACCAACATCGTTCCTGATCACGCTGAGTTTTTCGGGGAACTGCGCAGCCTCTCGGATGAAGAATTCAAGTCGATACAATCGGATATCGACCGGATTTGCAAGGAAACGGCCCTGGAGATGAATGGCTCGGCGGAAATCATATGGGAATCCACTTACGATGGCTATTGTGTATCGAATGATGAACCCTGTGCACTCTGGTTTTCCACAGCCTGCGGAAGTCGGGGAATGGAGCCGATTTTTCTGAGCTCCAGAGGCGGCGGAGACAGCAACCAGCTGAACGCCCGGGGATTGGGTAACCTGGTTTTCGGACTCGGTATGCACAATATCCACAGCAGCGATGAATTCGTAATCGAAGACGAGTACATAGAAGCTGTGGAGCTGCTGAAAACCGTCGTCTTTCCTGGAATAGCCTGATTTGACATATCGGCTATGCATACATATGCTTAATATATGCGCACAACACTTATTCTGAATGACAATCTTGTCCGTGAAGCCAAAATCCGGGCTGCAGAGTCCAACACTTCCTTCAGTGCCATCGTAAACGATGCACTTCGGGAAAAACTCCTTCGTCAGAAAAGAGTGTCTGATATCGCAGCTTTCAAGATTCCGGTCTACAACGGGTCGTCGCCGGCAGAAGATCTTACCCCCGATCGGATCGCCGCCCTCAGAGATAATGAAGATCTTAAGGACTTTTCGACTTGAAACTGTTCGACATCAACATCCTCATCTACGCTCATCGGGCCGATCAGCCATTCCATAAGACATACC
>JAUVIY010000357.1 GCA_030592625.1 Spirochaeta sp.
AAGCCGGTTTTTCGGCTCTCCGGGGGAGTATCAGACGCATGCGGACGGTTCCCCGGGAGGTGTTTCGGGCCGTTACCGAGCCGCCGAGCTTGTCCGCCACGGCCCGGACGATGGTGAGTCCCAGGCCCGAACCCGGGGTGCTGCGCCCCGAATCTCCTCTGTAGAGACGTTCAAAGAGGTTCGGAAGGTTTGATTCGGGGATACGGCCGGGATTCTCCACGGCGACGGCCACGCCGTCGCCTTCTGCGGCCAGGCGGACGGTGATTCGGCCTCTTTTTCCGGCTTCGGTGCTCTGTGTGTGCTGTATGGCGTTCTGAACCAGATTGTTCACCGCCCGGGCCAACAGATCCGGATCGGCCAGGAATGTCAGGTTCCGGCTGCCGGTCCGGGAGCACTCAATTTCCAGGCCCGCCGCCTCGGCCACCGGGGTGAAGCGGCTGCGGATCTGCTCGAGGAACGAAGAGGCCTCCATCTTCCTGATGACGGGCACCATTTCCGGGGATTCCACCCGGGAGAGGAGGGAGAGGTCTTGCACCAGCTTGTTAATGTGTCCGAATTCCCTTTCAAGAGTATTAAATCGTTCCTCGGTCAGCTCGAATACGCCGTCCCGGACGGCTTCCAGCTGTCCCTGCAATGCGGTGACCGGGGTTTTCAGGTCGTGAGCGATGTCCTGGGTCCATTGACGTCTCTTGCGCTCCTCTCTGGTGAGGGTGTCCTGGAGCCGGGAGGAGGCCCGGGAGATGGTCTGGAATTCGGTGGTGCTCTGGTCAGGGAATGGTATGCTGCGGTCGCCCCGGGAGAGGCGGCCCAGCAGGGAGGCGAGTACCCGGGCGTCCCGGGTGGCCGTCAGGCTCATCCGATTGGATAGAGCGACGGCAGCGGCGATGCTGATAATCATACCCACGATGAGGATCTGGGTCATCCGCACCACAATGCTCCTGTTGGCGCTGATGAAGTAGAAGTCCGAAGGGACACAGGCCACCCAGCCGATGATTTTGTCTTTGTGAAGGACGGCGTACTGGGGACTCAGGATGTGATTCGACGAGAGACCGGGGTAGGCCTGGTTGCGCCAGTAATAGACCGGAGTCTTGTCGGCGTCGTAAATGGCGAAAGTGGCCAGCTCGTCGGCGAAGTAAGTGATCTGATTCATAGCCTCACGGCTGTTGGCGGATGTGAGCATTCCATGTTCCGACCAGAGGGATTCCACGACGACGGCCAGGCGGCGGATGGATTCGGCTGTAACCATGGTGCGCCATTCCTGACGGGACCGGCCGCTGCCCCATAAGGCGGCCGCCACCATAATGCCGGTGTTGAAGAAGATGGCCAGGAGGAGGATGATAAGAAGCCTGGAGCGTAGGCTTCTCACGTCAGCTCACGTTGCGTCGCCGGCGAAACGGTAACCGTATCCCCGGACGTTTTCGATCCAGCCGGAGAAGCCGAGTTTGGATCTGAGGTTCTTGATGTGGGTATCAACGGTGCGGTCGTACCCTTCGAAGGAGTATTCCAGGCAGCGGTCCAGGATCTGTTCCCGAGTCACCACCGTACCATTGTTGGACGAGAGGTAGAGGAGGATTTTCCATTCGGCGGCGGTGAGTTTCAGCGACTCGCTGTCCAGGGCGGCTTTGTGAGAGTCTTCGTCGGTGGTCAGCTTATGGTCATCCAGAACCCATGAATGTCTGCTGACATGGGCCAGGGGCCCGGAGGTGCGTTTCAGAACGGCGGCCACCCGGAGTACCAGTTCCTTGGAGCTGAAGGGTTTGACGATGTAATCGTCGGCACCGATTTCGAAGCCGGTGATGCGGTCGGATTCTGATTCCCGGGCGGACATGAAGATGATGGGAATGGTCTGCTTGCTCAGGAGCTCCTTGGCGAATATGAAGCCGTCGCCGTCGGGAAGCATGATGTCCAGGAGAATCAGGTCCGGTTTGCGTTCTTCCAGCCTCTCTCTGGTGCTTGCGAGGCTGCCGAAACACGAAACCTCATGATCGGCGAGCTGCAGATAACCGCTTACCGCTTCACTGATCGACTCATTGTCTTCCACCACGTAGATATGTGCCATGGGGACAGTTTAGCCCCCTCCGAAGGTGACTGCCAGTCCGGTGGTGGGGAATTTGTGGATTTTGTGAAGATGGACATGTGTTTATTATAATGACCAGTCAATAACTGATAGTTTGGGAACTCGATTGAACTCCTTTGTATTATTCGTGACCATAATCAGATTATTGGCGAGAGCTTGAGATGCCAGCAGCATATCGATAGGACCGATAATATTTCCTTGTTTCCGCAAGATACTTTTCAATTGTCCATATTGAATAGCATCTTCATCGTCATAGTTCAGATAATCGAATATCGACAAAAATTCTATCAGGGCCATCCTGTTTTTGTCTGGATACCGGCTATTGACCACACCAAATTCTAATTCGGCGATACTGAGTGAGGAAATATAGATTCCCTTGCCGAAATTGCTGTGAATCTTGTCGAGAACTGAACCAGGGCGACGCTTAATCGCATAGATACAAATATTTGTATCAAGTAAGAACACTAAAAGGACTCCCGTTCCTGTGGCTCACCTTGCTCCCTGCCATCTTGCATAAAATCGTCTGAAAAGGAGTTTAAACCACGTAAAAAGGTATCCCACTGCTTATCCCGAGGAATAAGGATGACGGCTTCTCCATGTTTCCGGATGAAAACATCTTCTCCATTGAACTGGAAATCTTTAGGGAGCCGAACCGCCTGGCTTCGTCCATTTCGGAACAGTTTTGCTGTCTGCATAAAAATCTCCTTCAGCTCATTATATACCACGGTATATACCAATTCAAGAAGGTATGAACAGATATTCCTATGATGAAGCTTACAAGTATATCTTCTCCTGCAAGAGCATCACCTGCCAGTTGCTTCACAGCTTTGTTGATGTGCCTCTTGTTCGAGAGATTTCTCCGGAGAATCTTCAGCTGGTTGATAAATCGTTCATATCCGATGAACTGCTTAAACGAGAGGCCGATCTCATCTACAAGGTGAGTCACCGTGGTAAAAGTGCCTATATCTACATTCTGATGGAATTTC
>JAUVIY010000244.1 GCA_030592625.1 Spirochaeta sp.
GGCGCAGTAACCTGAGAGCATGGACAGATCGTGGATGTGCATGGCTCCCGAGCGGTGGGCTTCGGCCACTTCCGGGGAATAGACGTTCTTAAGCCAGTAATTGGCGGTGATGGTGCCGGAGTTATGGAGAATGAGTCCACCGAGTGAAAAATTCACATTGGCGTTTTCATTGACCCGCCAGTCGGATCTGGAGAGATAACCATCCATTGTACGGTCAACATCAAGCATCAGGCTTTTGGCGTCTCTGACGGCTTCGCGCCTGGAACGGTAAAGTATATATGCTCGCACAAGGGATATGTCTCCGCATTCGACGAGGACGGTTTCAACCAGATCCTGAATTTCTTCAACAGCCGGAACCGAATTTGGATGTCGGTCTTTCATAAAATTCCGGAGGGAGGATTCAACCTGATCGGTGATTTCTGCAGGGTTGGAATCGCCGTTTATTGCTTCTACGGCCTTGGTGATGGCTTTTTCAATTCGGGAACGGTTGTACCTGACAACACGACCGTTACGTTTGACGATCCTTTTGATTGGAAAATCTACTTCTGAGGTGTCCTTGTCTGTGGAAACACCAATGAGCGCTTTCCAATCGGTTGTCCGGGTATGTCCATCCATAAGTACTCCTAAAAAAGTTCGCCGTCGGACTGGTTTTCCGAGCCTTGAGGCTCCAGGTCCGGTCCGAGATCGTCGATCACCTGGATGAACTCCTCTACATTCTCAAATTGGCGGTAAACCGAAGCGAATCTGACGTACGCTACTTTATCAAGGGAGAAGAGATTCTCCAGAACCAGATCGCCGATGGTTTCGCTACGAATTTCATGAGTGGAACGGCTCATCATGGCTGCTTCATCCTCAATGCCATGAAGAAGTTCTTCAACAGCCACATGGGGAACAGGCCGTTTTTCAAGAGCCCGTTGCACTCCATACTCGATTTTCTTCAAATCGAAATTTTCCCGACGGCCGGATCTTTTGATTACCATGATGGGCACTTCTTCGATATGTTCATATGAGGTAAAGCGATATCCGCAACTGATGCATTCTCTGCGACGGCGGATGGTGGTACCGCTCTGATTCTGTCTGGATTCAATAACTTTATCGTCGGTTTTCCCGCATAACGGACACTTCACTTCGAGTCGTACCCCTCCCAGAAAACGCCATATGTAGGTGTTTGTCAGCCAATAGAAATGTTATCACGCCATATGTAGAATCATCAAGGTTAATTAAGAAATTTCAGTAAATAAAAATGATCGAGGTAATTTTTAAAATCGAGCATTTTTGAAATTACCCAGACTTTTAGAATACTTAATTTATTATATATAATAAATTAAGTATTCGACCCCATGACGAGGTTCTTGAAAAATGGTAATTTTGAAAGAACCTCGGATCGTCAACTCAAAATTATTAGGCGAGCCTAAAGATTGGTTTCCAGACGGGCGGCGCGGGTAGCCGTATCGTTAATGTCGGAACGATTGATGGAAGGGGGATCCTCGGGATTTACCCAGAATCCGACAATGGACAGCGTCAGATCCGCATCGTTGTTCACAGTGAATCTGAGAGTTATAGGGAAGGGAGGGTTATCGCCGATGAAAACCTCGGCAGCTGTTCCCGAAGAAGACATTTCAAAGGGGAAGTTGGAATCGTGCAGGGTAAAGGGTGAAGCCGATTGAAGACTGATGACGAGACGTTTGGGATCCTTTTCACCACTGATTGTTCCTGATATGGTCCGTCTGCCGAGAAAGGATCTTGATTTTGACTCGATAACCAGGGGAATCCTGTTGAATGGCATGCGGACTTCGGCCTGACGCCCGATATTTTCCAGCGGGTAGACATTCCCGTCCAGGGTGAATTCTGCATCGCCGATAGGAGCAGGACTCACCATTTCCAATCGCCTGTCCCCGTTTTTTAAATCAATGTAATCGATTAATTCCACAGGCTGTGGATTCTCGGCATTGAAAGGGTTCAGGCTGACAATCCAGAACAGGGTGATGACGGCTGAAAGGCTCAAAGTGAGTGTTGCCGCCGGTGTGAGGACACTGTGTCTGGTTCTGTGATAGTGAAGACGCCAATAATTCAGGCTGGTAATGGTGAGGATTACCGGTAACAGCAGCAAGGTGATAACCAGGTTCCCTGATATCCGGGTGAGAAGCATGGAGCTGATAATTTTGGAATACGGCTCCCTGATAATCACCACCAGCCCAATAATGTAGGGAATAATCGAAAGAATGAGGAAGAATCCTTTTCTTCTCTCCTTTCTGGTAGCTGTCAGCATCAGCAGGTTGATGATGGTCCATAGGGATGTGGCGGCCAGGGTGATATCCAGGGCCATGAATATCAGAGATGCAAGGCCGGATGTCGTTATCGCCGCATATGAGTAGAAATGTGGATTGCGGGGCAAGGGCAGGCCTCTGGTGATGAGGATGAAATTCAGCGACAATGCAGCTGCGAGGGTCAATTTGAAAAATATGAATGTTCCCGGCGCATGAGACCAGATGTCCGGGAAGTCCGACAGCAGTATGGTTTCTTCAATAATCAGGGTTGAGAGAAAAAGGAACAGAAACACGATGATGAACAACAGCGGCCAGGTCCACCAGTAACGGGCGAAACGCCGCAGATTCAGTCTGACGTCCCGTGACTGGAGGAGAATTATGAACATCAGAAGTGCCGTCACTGTGAGAAACACAGAAATATAGGGAAGTTCGGATATAATGCGGGGGGACATCCCGGACAGCGGACGCAAGAATATGTAAGTACTTTCCCTGTTCTCCGGTATTTCATCCAGCATGTAGTCTATGGTACTTAAGGCTTTAATCAAGCGACCGATCTGTCTGTAACGCTCATCATCCGCAGCAACTCCCGATCCTTCGAAGAGAATGGCCGGTATCTCCGTCTCCAGCCAGGCGCTCAAAGGGCCGATATCGCCCTGAAGCCCCAGTCTTGCTACTTGTATGTCGGTTCCTCGGAGTCTGTAGGGAATGAATTCCGATGAAAGGACTTCCGCAACCGTTTTGGTCATCCAGAACGGAGCGATCCTGCCGTCTCCTCCGATTCTGATATTCCAGCTTTCGGGTACTTCATCACTGTCCAGATACACCGCGAATATCTTTTCTTCCTGATTGAGCTGTTCCGATGCCCGTCGGCTTCCATAGGGATGAAATCGGGTATCACCATCCTCCGCACCTAGAAATGCCAGAATTATGGTATTTCTGGGCGGATTGATGGTTAATTTTCCGGCCATTTCCAGGAGAAAGGCCGTTGAGAACGCTCCACTGTCTACCGGTGCCGCGAGTATGTACCGACCCGGATTGGTTCCCGGTATCTCGGCAATGATGTTCTCCGAGAATGAATGTCCCCTTTCGCCGTTGTTGAGAGATTGTCGATCATAGAAAATGTTTAAATCGTCCAGATGTCCGGCTATATATTCAAAAGCCGCTCTTTCACCTTCTGTGCCGTCGGCTCTGGAATCGAGGGCTTTGAAAAAGCGGATATGGTTTTCCACATCAGAGGGAGAAGCTGCAGCAGATACGACGAGTAATAAAAATAAAAGGGCAGTCAGGAAGCTCCGCATTAAGAACAAATTAGGTCGACTTGTCCCGTGCCGTCAAGAAGCTTCCGGTCTAAACTCCCTCATGCTATTCTATGTCCATGGATATTCTTGAGGTAATCCGGAGTCGTTCGACAGCAAAATCATTCGACGGCGGATCTGTTGATCCCGATGCCCTGGATAGGATTCTCGATGCAGGACGTCTGGCACCGTCTGCAAAAAACAGACAGGCATGGCGTTTTGTCGCCGTACGTCAGGAAAATGCGAAGAAATCATTGTCTGATGCCTGTTACGGTGATACCCGTCTCACTGACGCCGGATGCGTGATTGCCGCCTGTACGACGAATATCAATTATACTATGCCCAATGGACAACCGAGTTATCCTCTTGATATGGCTTTTGCTGTTTCTTTCATGATGTTACAAGCGGAACATGAAGGGCTCGGGACCTCAATACTGGGCACATATGATGAAATGGCCGTTAAGGATTTACTGACGGTTCCTCATGCCATGAGGGTGGTTATTCTGTTGGCAATCGGCCATTCTTCGGAAAAAGCCGCTTATACGGACCGGCTCCCTAAAGATCGTGTCATAAGTTACGATCATTGGTAATAACAGACTTCATTGTTTGAGAGGATTCAATTCGCATATGGCTTCCGGAAAGAAATCCGTCATTGAATTGACACCACATGTAATTCTCACCAACAACGGTGTGAGTTTTTTTATGGATAAGGGGTACAAGCTCAGCAAAATTTCCATGGCCGACGGATCCGAACAGTATGGTGTCAAACTGGCGAAGGTTTCACCGAATTCGTTTCAGCACATGCTCAGGATCGGCTACCTGTCCAGACTTGAAATCGCACGTCCGGAATTCACTTCAGTCCGATCTGATCTGATGGATCTTTCAAAACTGATCATGTTCGGTTTTATGTACAAGCAGTTCGATCAGGTGCTTTTCGACATGCTGATCGGATCTTCCATGATAAAAGATTGGA
>JAUVIY010000326.1 GCA_030592625.1 Spirochaeta sp.
GAAGCGTCGATGGTGGATCTTCCCCTGATGAACGCTCTGCTCGACGCAGTTCCGGATAGAGCTGCGCTGCTTCTGGTAGGTGACCCCGATCAGCTTCCCTCGGTGGAGGCCGGGGCCATACTCGGGGATCTGCTCTACGGCACGGCGGATGCGAGGCGAAAGAGCCCTTTGGCAGGATCGGTGGTGAGGCTGACGAAGGTGTACCGCTCGGATACGGCCATTCTGGAGGCCGCTTCGGCTGTCAGGATGGGTGATTTCGATCAGCTGAAGAGCCTGCTCGAATCATCCCCCGGAGCGCCCGGAGCGGTCCGGCTTCATGCACCCGGCACACCGGAGACCATAGCCCGGATTATTGCCGAGAAATACCGGGATGCGGTTTCCGCGGCTAATGGATCTTCTTCTGATCTGTTGTTCAGCCACTACTCGAGCCATGCCGTTCTCACCCCTCTGCGGAGAGGTCCATGGGGTGTGCCGGCGATGAATGAGAGGATTTCCTGGATTCTAGGAGGTACTGCCGGAGCATTTCCGGGGATGCCGGTGATGATTATCAGGAACGATCCCTCAAGGGATCTCTGGAACGGAGACCGGGGTGTCATCGTTCTCCGGGATGGACGACTGCGGGCCGCCTTTCCCGGGACAGAAGGGACTCGTGACTTTCCTCTGGCCGCCTTGCCCGGATGGGAGGCGGCCTGGGTACAGACCATTCACAAGAGTCAGGGTTCGGAATTCGACGGGGTGAGCATCCTGCTGCCTGAGGGGGCCGAGCGGCTGCTCAGCCGGGAAATTCTCTATACGGCGTTTACCCGGGCCCGTCATTCAGTTGACCTCTATGCCGATTTGGAGAGTGTTGAGGCGGCTCTGGGGCGGCGGGTAGTTCGTCACTCGCGGATTCGGAAATGGGCCGCCGGGGGAGCAGAGTGATTCCCGGGTAAGAGAAAAAACAACGATGCTGGAGTAGCTTCCGGATGCCGAGGGTAAATAAAGGATCGGCTCGTCATGCGGGCTGTCCTCCGGCCACCCCGGTTCCTCACCGGCCCTTTTTTCCCCTCTGCCTCCGTATGTTTTTCCTTATATCGGTTGGTGTTTCTTTGAATCGTGCACCGCTTTGAGTGCTGGCGGCCCTTTCCTGTTGTTTTGCCGGGTGGTGGGGAGATGAATCCTGAGTTAGCCACAAAGAAGATCTTGTTAATCCTTCTGAAGCTGCAGAATATCTTGATGCTGCGTTGGAAGACGGATCGAATGAAGTCTTCCTTATGGCTCTTAAAGATGTTGCAAATGCCAAAGGAATTTCAGAAGCAGCTCGTCAAACCAATCTCAATAGAGAAAACCTGTACCATATACTCTCAACAAAAGGAAACCCTAAGCTTACAAGTCTTAATTCTGTTCTCCATAGCATTGGATTGCAACTCGCAGTTGAAGTGGAAAAACACTTCGGATAACGTGTGTTAAATGCAAAAACGCGGGAATTGGATTTTTGTTGTGATTCGGCTTTCGGGCCGTCCATGGCCCGAAAGTCAACGATGAGAACTAAATGATTCCCAATTCCGGTCTATTAAACATACCGTTCAACTGATCGATCGAAGATATCAGCCAGCTTCTTAGCTACTTTCAAACTGATGTTCTTTCGGCCGTTTTCCAAATCGGAAACATACTGCCTGGAAAACGAACTAATCCTGCTCCCCAATTCAGTCTGTGACCATCCAGCATTTTCACGATCAATTTTCAGGCAGTCGCCAGGGGTCATCTGGGCCTTTGTCTCTTTGAACCAAGCGGTCTCGATGGGATCTACCAACATATCATCATCAGAGATTTCAATATTTTTTCCGTAATCACTTTGAAGAGCTTTCATGAGTCGGTCAGAAATCTCACCCTTGATTTCAATTTCAGTAAGGGGCGTTTTCACGTGAACCAACATAATAAACCTCCAGAACCAATTCTTTTTCCGTTTCCCGCCAGCATGCAATCCAGTGATAAGACAAATGGCAGTGATGCGCCAAATCGCTGAGCTTACTATAGTTTCTCCAACGATTCTGAACAGGGCCGAATTCACGAAGGTCATCTATCAGCTGAACAAGTTTCTTCTTTTCAAGCAGCCTGAGCTTCTGGATCTGTTTCTCGACTCGCTTAGGCATTACCACCGTGAACATGTTTTAGTGTACCCCATAAATGTGTACAAGTCAAGAAATCGTTTAGATCATAGTGGTAACGATATGGTTTCAGCTTCTACGTCGTGTAGAAGCTGAAGTTCCCTATGATTCCCGCGTTGCTACATTTAACAGACACAATGTTTAAACCTGCCAACCTCAAGAATCGTGGATTACCATTGTCGTAGTTCACAAACGTGGCAGAGCCACATTGAGGAGGCAGGCATGAAAAAGTCTATCACATCGGATTTCGTATCAAAAGAATCGTCGGTCCCGAATCGGTCGGAAAAGGATACCGAATACGATCTGTATGTCGGTTTGGATGTCCACAAAGCAAGCATCGCGGTTGCCATAGCGGAGCGGGGACGAGAACCGGCACGGTTTCGTTCGGAAATGACCAACAGCCATAAGGCGATGAAGGATTTGGTCGGTCGGCTCGAAAAGGACTACTCGACCAAGAGTATCCTGTATTGCTATGAAGCCGGCCCATGCGGCTATGTCCTTTATCATCAATTGACTCAAGCTGGGGAAAGACTGCGTCATCATCGCGCCATCATTGATCCCTCGGCTTGCCGGAGACCGAATAAAAACTGATCGGAGAGACGCGGTGAAGCTTACCGCTTCGCTTCGGTCGGGAGATCTGACCTATATCTGCGTCCCGAATGACGATCAGGAATCGATGAGGGATCTCACCCGTGCAAGAAGTGATATGAAGAATCAGGAACGCTCGGCTCGGCAGCAGTTGAATGCCTTTGTCCTGCGTCATGGCTTCCATTGGCCCTCAGGCAAGCAGCGATGGACCAGTGTTCACTACAACTGGCTCGAATCACTGGCCTTCAGGCATCCCTGGCAGCAGATCGTCCTGCAGGAATACATCGATTCGGTCAGAGCGGCGACCAAGCGGGTGGAAGAGATGACCCGGCAGATGATGATTGCTTTGCCTTAAGTGGTCTCTCTCACCGGTAGTGGCATCGCTGACGGCATTGAAAGGAATTAATACTGTGGCCGCGTTGGTGCTGCTCTCGGAATTGGGAGACCTTCGACGGTTCAAGAAGCCTTCTCATTTGATGTCCTATCTTGGCCTGGTCCCGACCGAACACAGCAGCGGCGGCACCCGCCGCCAGGGCGGGATTACCCGAACCGGCAATACGCATGCGCGCCGGATCCTGATCGAGTCGGCATGGTGTTATCGTTTTCCAGCAAGGAAAACGATGTACCTGAAGAGAAAGATGATCCATTCGAGTGAACGAGCCAAAGAGATCTCCTGGAGCGCTCAGAAACGCCTGTGCTCCCGTTATCGATTACTCATTGAATCGGGAAAGAACACCAA
>JAUVIY010000007.1 GCA_030592625.1 Spirochaeta sp.
AACAGGGTGGATGATGACGATATCATATTCCTGAATGAAGATTACAAGTTCAATGCCATCTGCGATGAGATTGTCGAAGTCAACAATAAAGGCCAGCCGGTTCTGGTAGGCACCGTGAGTGTGGAGAAGTCTGAAAAGCTCGCAAATTACCTCAACAAACGCGGAGTCAGGTACGAGATTCTCAATGCCAAAAACCATCATCGCGAAGCCCTTATCATCGCCGAAGCCGGTGCGAAGGGATCGGTTACAATCGCCACTAACATGGCAGGCCGTGGTACGGATATCAAGCTCGGAGGGAATCCGGATTTCCGCGCCCACAGGCGCTGTACCGAAGAAACCGGCGAAGATGAATATAAAGCTATTTACGCCGAGGAATACAGGAAATGGTCGATTCAGAACGCAGAAGTGATCGAATGCGGAGGACTTTACGTCCTGGGCACCGAGCGGCACGAATCCCGGCGTATCGATAATCAGCTCCGCGGCCGTTCAGGTCGTCAGGGCGACCCGGGGTATTCCCGATTCTACATTTCCCTTGAAGATGATCTGATGCGCCTGTTCGGCGGTGAAAAATTTCGCACCACAATGTCCCGTCTGGGCATGGCTGGAGGAGAACCTCTCTACCATCCCCTCATCAATAAATCACTGGAACGGGCTCAGAAACGGGTTGAGGAACGTAACTACGAGATAAGAAAGCACCTTCTGGAATACGATGATGTGGTCAGCAAACAACGCACCGCAATCTATACCATCCGGAATGAAGTTCTGGGCGGTGAAGACTTGAATAACAAAGTCATCGAAACCGGCGGTCAGATTCTCGATATTCTGCTGGACGACTACAAAGACGACCGAAGAACCGAGCCGGAAATCGCCCTGAAACGACTCGGCGAACGTCTTATGCAGAATTTCAACTATCAGGGATCGCCGGAGAGTGGGCTTACCGTCGAGACTGCACCGGAGGAAGCCAGATCATTGCTGGAGAAATATCTCTGCTCGGATCTGGAGGAAAAGATATCGCTGGCCGGCAAAGAACAGATGGAGATGTTCATCCGGTACGAATACCTTCGTCAGGTGGATCAGCGCTGGCAGGAACACCTTGAAGAGCTGACGGCTCTGGGCGAAGCAGTCCGGTTACGCAGCTACGCTCAGAAAAACCCCCTCGTTGAATATAAAAATGAGGGATTCGAGTTGTTCGACAGTATGCTGGATGACCTGCGGGTCGACATCGCCCGGAAGGTTTTCAAGGTGAGAATCCGACGCAGGGACGGCAGGAGTGCCGGAGAGACCATGCCGGTCCAGGCCTCCCACACATCCATGTCATCCCTGGCAAGAGCGGGAGAACGCCGGGAAGCCAGCCCCGATAAGATTCAGGTAAAACGTACGTCTCCAAAAGTTGGTCGGAATGACCCCTGCCCCTGCGGAAGCGGTAAGAAATACAAGAACTGCTGCGGTGCCTAGAACAGATAGTCCAGGGGATCGACTGTCTTCCCGTCATGTATAAGTGCGAAATGAAGCCTGTGGCTGCGTGCCGTTCCGGAATCGCCAACAGTCCCCAGGGCCATTCCACTCTCCAGCTCATCACCTGGAGCGACATCAACCCGACTCAGATGGCCGTAGAAACTCTTCCATCCGCCGGAATGGGACACGATGACATACAGGCCGTATGAGGAATGATGACCGGTGAGTATCACCGTTCCCTCTCGTGATGCATTTACAGGCGTTCCTTCGGCTGCAGAAAGATCGATACCTTCAGATTCATAAGATATCCCCGTCAGTGTATCCACACCCTCTCCGAACGCCGTGAGGATTCGTCCCGATACGGGATAGAGGAAAACGTCCTTGATGAACGATGAGGGAATGACGCTGTCTGTTGATCCACCGGAAACGAAATAATCCCCGCTGCCGGGCAGAAGCTGTACCATCTCCGGAGTTGTATCGAATCGGATTGCGACATCCGCGGGACTTTCTCCCGACAGTGGGACAACACGAATACCGTCAATATAGGGAACTATCAGAGTCACACCGCTTCTGACATCATCAGGCTCTTTCAGATTGTTGATACTGATCAGGGTTGTCGGCGAAAGACCGTATTTGAAGGAGATACGGGACAGGGTTTCTCCCCGGGCAACACGGTGGCTTGTGAATACCAGTTCAGTCGATAAACCGGTGGGAGAGGGAATATTTATTGATGCTATGAGAACCGGCACTACTGGATCCGCATCTCCCGGGAACACTCTGGTGTCGACCGGGCCGGTCATCAGGATCCATCCGTCAAGAAGTCCGGTGCCGATAAGAATCATCAATACGAGGGTTGCGGTGAGTATAGGGAAAATCTTCAACCCGATCAGTTTCCCGGGCACCGGTCGACCGGCAGCAGGCCTTATTTCGCTTCGGAAGAAGCGCGGTTCATCCACAGGATGCGGTTTCCCCATCGGTCTGAGCCCCATCAAGACAGGTTCATAGACCGGTCTTTCACGCAATACGGATACCGACACCAGTTTCCCCTCCTTCCCTTCATATCGACAAAACAAACCCCTCGTATTACCCTTTGTCCAACATGTCATCCCGCCGCTGCAGCCTGCTGACTTTCAGGTCGATTATCACTGTTCTCTTCCTGTCGGCAATTCTAATTTCAGCCGGCAGCCAGTTCATGCTCATCAAGATCAGAGAAGACTCCATGACCCCGACTCTCGCCAACGGTCAGTGGGTCGTCGTGCTACGGGGAGCCGGGCGGATTCAACTCGGTGATATCGCTGTTTTCGTCAGCCCTCTTGATCAAGAGCTCGTAGTAAAGAGATGTGTACTCGACAGTGACGAGAAACTCGTTATCGAGCACGGATGGCTGATAACTCCCTGGGGACGTTGGTATCTGACCGGCCCCCAGTGGGACCGTCTGAATGAAGAAAGGAGCCTTCCCAAGGGATCACTTTTCATGGTTGGAGACAACCAGTTTCAATCTTTCGATAGCAGGAATTACGGATACGTGCCGCCTGAGAGCCTGATCGGCAGAGTTCTGTTCCGGAGAAACCATGGCTGACCGCCCCGCCACGTTCAGAATGCGCATTCTCATCGCTATTTCCCTTGCGGCTGCGCTTTTCATCATCATTCGGTTTGCCTTAATCATGCTCTCTCCGGACCGGACGGATTCAGCACCGGTACATGCTCCTGCCAAGGCCGAAAGAGGATCCATTGTCGACAGGGAAGGTCGGCTGATAGCTCTGCAGACCCGTCTTTGGTCAGTTACAGCCTGGAAACCGGAAATTATCGATCCGCTTGTGACAGGCAGCCTGCTTGGCCCTGTACTGGATATGGATCCCAACACCATTTCACGCATGCTGTTCGGAGGTAATTCATCCCGGTTTCTCTTTATCATGAGACAGACGACACCGACCCAGTCCGATGCTGTAAGGGAACTGATCGATAAGGGCAGCCTGCCCGGCATCGGACTGCAGGAAGAACTGGGACGCCATTATCCCATGAAAGAACTGGCGGCTCCCTTAATCGGTCATGTCGGAACCGACAATATCGGTCTGGACGGAATTGAATATGCTTTCAACAGGGTTCTGGCTCCCGGCAGCATGACGGCGGATACCGACCGGCTTTACGGACATACCGTCCATCTCACCCTGGATATGAACGCCCAGTACCTTGTGGAAAGGATTGCCAAAGAAGCATGGGCCGAACATCTTCCGGATTCCATGATGATTCTGGTTATGAACGCAAAATCCGCGGAAATCCTTTCATGGGTTTCCCTCCCTTCCTACGATCCCAATACGTTCTCCGAATCCACATGGAATGAGCGCATCAACCGACCGCTGGCCGTCGCATTTGAGCCCGGTTCGGTGTTTAAAGTCTTCACCTGGTGCACATTCCTGGACATGGGAGGGGTCCGAATTGACGATATCTTCGATACCGGGGGCGTATACAAACCGGAGCTTTTCGTCAGATATGACATACCGCCTATTACAGATCTGACGAACCACGGCGTACTGGATGTCCCGGGCGCACTGGTTCATTCCAGTAATGTAGCCGTTGCCATGGCGTCCGAAACTGTTTCCTCGGCGGATTTTTACAAGAGCCTGAAGAATTTCGGTTTCGGAAGCCCCACGGGCCTGCCTTTACCGGGAGAGTCTCACGGCCTGCTGAATCCGGTCTCCAACTGGTCGGTACGGAGCAAGCCTACCATTGCCATCGGTCAGGAAGTGGGTGTATCGGCCGTTCAAATAGCCGCGGCGGCGACAACTCTGGCCAACGGGGGTGTTCTGCTTCAGCCGCGTATAGTCGAAAAGGTGATTGCAGCCGACGGCTCGGTTATTAAGGAATATTCCCGAACGCCCGTCAGGGAGGTCATTTCACCAAAAACTGCGCGGACCATGCTGGAACTGATGGAACAGACTGTCACATCTCCTTCGGGAACTTCCCACAGGGCAGCTGTTCCGGGTCTTCGGATTTCCGCTAAATCCGGGACTGCTCAGATAACCGATCCCGAGACCGGCCGATACAGTTCCGATCGGTTCCTGAGTTCTGTCCTGGCTCTCTTTCCTACAGATGATCCCGAAATTATCGTATATGTCGTGCTTGAGAATCCCCGGGGCATCAGTATCTATGGTGCACAGACAGCAGCTCCGATGGTGAGGGATATTGCTGAAACGTTGGCTCCACTTTACGGAATTCCCCTGGCAGGAAATACGGTGATGGAGCATTCCGGCCGGGTGAAAATCGACAATCCCGAACCTATGCCCCTGGGTGAAGAGCTTCACGATCTCACCGGATATTCAAAGCGTATGCTCCTGCCCTACCTTGAGTATGAGGATATTACCTGGACCATCGACGGTGAAGGCTGGGTGGTGTTCCAGTTTCCGCCGCCGGGAACTCCGATTGAGGCTGGTATGAGTATCTATCTGGAGTTGAAATAAAATGAGCGACTCTACCGAATGGCGCTTTGAATCTGCCCGAAGTGGAGAACCAACGGCTGTTCTTAACGGTAAAGCTCTGCATTCCCGCTTCGATCCGGTCAGGGAGGCCGAGAAAACGGCGGCTTCGGTTCCCCCCGAATCAGCCATCGTCGTGCTTGGGGGTCTTGGATTGGGCTATGTGGCTGAAGCCCTGATCCGCTCTGCACCACAGCGTCCACTTGTTATTGCG
Source organism: Spirochaeta sp. (assembly GCA_030592625.1). GTDB lineage: Bacteria > Spirochaetota > Spirochaetia > DSM-2461 > DSM-2461 > UBA2779. Next base: position 5,143 of record JAUVIY010000007.1, read on the forward strand.
GAAGCGGACGAAAACATGCCGGCCCGAGCCGCTTCGGTTCGTAATCTCAACTCCCTGTTTGAGAATCCCGGCGTCTCAATCATCGCCGGCGGGGATCCCGGTGATATCAGATCGTTCCTGACCGGCGGACCTACGGGATCCGTTATTCATCTGATTATCTGGCGCCCCTCGGAAGAAGCCGCACCGGAATGGTACGGCGAGCTCAAATCCGTTGTTGATGAAACATCCCGGAGACGGGAAGTGAATGCCAGGACACTGGAACGATTCGGCCGGCTCTGGGTACGGAATCTTGCGGCAAATGCCTTTGTACTGCCCTCGGCGCTGTCTCTGGCACCCTGGCATGACCGATTCACCGGTATCCCGGCTCTGATACTGGCCGGTGGTCCCTCTCTGGAGTTGGTCTTGCCGGCATTGAAAGGATTGGCGGAACGATATCTCATAATCGCCGTCGATACCGCCGTTTCCGCAGTTCTCAGGACCGGTATCCGACCTGATATTATTGCCGCTGTTGACCCGCAGTACTGGAATACCCGACATCTGGACCGCTGCGGAGAGAGTTTGGGAAAGGTTCTCATTCTTGCTGAATCGGCTACACATCCGGCCGTATTCCGTACCTTGAACGGGCGTCCCTGGCTCACCAGGACACGGTTTCCCCTGGGAACCCTGCTTGAGGATGCTGCTGGAATCGAGGGTGAATTGAAGGCCGGAGGTTCTGTGGCCACTGCAGCTTGGGATCTGGCCCGTCACCTGGGATGTGAATCCCTGACCATAGCGGGACTGGACTTGGGTTTCCCCGGCGGCCGGACCCATTACTCCGGCAGTCTTTCAAGGGAACGTCCCCATATCTACTCCCACCGCTTATCACCGGCGGAGACGCTGTTCTTCCATGCATTAAGAGATGCTTCACCCCGATATGTTGAGTCAACCGACGGCGGTACTGTTCTCACAGATGTGCGGATGGATATCTACGCCGCCTGGTTCGCCGAAAGCGTTACAAAGCTGTCCGGCCGCAGCCCCGGGGTTGTCGGCGGTAATGGACGCAAGATTCACGGCATGACGATTATCGATGTGTCCTTAATGATGGCAATGCCCCTGTGCCGAACTGCTATCGATGTTCTTCTGAATGAAGTACGGGATACACCTGCAGATCCGGATATCCCATCTGAAATCAACAACGCCGTTATCCATATCCTGAGGGCTCTGAAGGATCTTGAGAATCTGGCCGGACAAGGAGTCGACCTTGCGATTCAGACCCGAAGGGCACTGGAACATGGAGAAAATGCGGCAAAATTACTGCAGTCCATGGAAGATATTGACAACAGCCTTCTGGCAGGGGAAGGAAGGGATGTCATTTCCTTTCTCATCCAGCCCATAATTCTTGAACTCAGTTCCGGATCTGCTGGTGAAGATACCGATCCTCTGGACACATCCCGGCGGCTTTACGGAGAAATCGCTGAATCAGCGGCGTATCATCAGCAATACCTTAAGCGGGTTTTATCTGCGGGTTAGTAACGATTCACCAGGGACGAATTTGAACCGGTGTTCAGCCCTGGAGTATAAAACGAGGTTCTTTTGAAATTACCATTTTGCAAGAACCTCGTCATGGGGTCGAATTTTTACCAATTACAGTTTTTTTCGAATCAAGCTATACACTCTCCGGGTCGATAATCTTAAGGGAACAGACAATATGCCACTACACCCGCGGAATATCGACGTCCAGATCCGCGGGTTTTTTGTACCCGGTCAGACGTTACGCAGCCGGTTCTTGATATAACCTTCACCCTCCCCGCTCCGGGAAATATCAGCTTCAACTATTTAACCTCAATCCTGAAAATGCGTTTCTTTCCGGCCTTCAGCATCACTTCGCCATCAACAGTTTCAGCGGTTCCGATGACGGCATCCACATCATCAATCTTCACATCATTCACTTTGGCACCGCCCTGCTGAACCAGGCGTCGCGCCTCGCTCTTTGATGAACAGAGGTTGGTCCGGGAGAACAGATCGAGAATATTGATACCGACCTCAAAATCCGCTTCCGGTATGGATGTAAAAGGAATCCCTGATTTGTCTCCGCCACCGGCGAAGGCGGCTTTGGCCGCTTCACGAGCTTTCCGGGCCTCTCCTTCACCATGCAGAAGACAGGTGACTTCGTATGCCAGGCGTTCCTTGGAAACATTGATACCGGAACCTTCGGCTTTACCCAATTCCCGGCATTCTTCCACCGGAAGGAAGGTGAAAGTGAGAAAAAATCGCTCCACGTCCGTATCGGGAACGTTGCGCCAGTACTGGTAGAAGTCGTAAACCGAAGTGAGGGACGGATTCAGGAACAGTGCGCCTTTTTCGGTCTTGCCCATCTTCTTTCCGTCGGAACGGGCGATGAGGGGGAAGGTAAGTCCGTATGTTTCAGCTCCTTCCACCCTTCGGATAAGCTCCATACCGGCGACGATGTTTCCCCACTGATCGTCTCCACCGATCTGCAGGATGCAGTTCTCACGGCGGTAAAGTTCCAGGAAATCGTATGACTGGAGAAGCTGGTAATTGAACTCGACAAACGATAGCCCTTTCTCCATTCTCTGTTTATATGCTTCGAAAGTGAGCATGCGATTCACGCTGAAATGCCGGCCGATATCTCTGAGAAAATCGATGTAATTCAAGGGAGCCAGCCAGTCGGCGTTGTTCACAAGGATAGCATCGGTGCTGTCGAAATCGATCAGTCTGGCAATCTGGGGCTTCTGACTGGCAATATTTTCGTCAATCTGTTCGTAGCTGATCATCTGACGCATCTCCGTCCTGCCGGAGGGATCCCCAATACGCGCCGTACCGCCACCCATGAGGACGATGGGCCTATGACCGGCCTTTTGAAGATGAGCCAAGGCATAGGCGGGTACTAAATGTCCGATATGCAGCGATGGACCGGTCGGATCGAAGCCTGCATACAGCGTCATGGGTCCTTCGGCCAATTTGGCTCTCAGTCCCTTTTCATCGGTACACTGTTTGAAAAAACCCCGTTCTTTAAGTACATCCAACGCATCGCTCATTATCTTTCGCCTCATTTTCAGGTTATGGCGCCTATTCTAGACATGAAGTTTAAACCTGCCAACCTCAACTGTCGTGGATTACCATTTACGTTAACAAACAAACCATGTGTCAGAGTAATATTAAGGAAGCATGTATGAAGTAACACGCAATTACATGGATACAATATATGTTACGATCATCGACTGCGAGGTAGTGGTATAGGCGTACTTAAGGCATCAGTGTACGCCTATACAAATTCCTTTCTGGTCAGAAATGACTTCTGTGTACCCGGTTTTGTCGTTGATAAGGCAGCATACCGATTGGCAACAGATATGGCTTTGTCGATATCACCAGTCTCGAGATAGTAAACAGCGAAGCAGCCGACAAAAGCATCTCCGGCACCGGTAGAATCAAGGCTCTCCACCGAAAGGGGGGGGATGATCTTGGTCCCGGATGGATCAACCAACATTGCACCTCGTTCGCCCATAGTAACAATGATGGTCTGAATCCCGGAATCCAAAAGATATTGACCAGCTTCGGCGATTTGCCCGGTAGTCTCAACCGGCATGCCCGTCAGTGTTTTAAGTTCGGACTCGTTGGGAACAAAGAAATCCACTGTCCTGATTCTATCAAGCGATAGATACGGATCTGCCGGTGCCGGGTTCAACAGAACCGGAATGGACAACTTATTACACAAATCAATAGTGTAGTAGACCGTCTCAAGGTTTATTTCCAATTGAAGAATAACCAGGTCACTATTCTCGATATGCGAGCGAGCGTAGTCAATATCCGCCGGTTTGAGATCTTCGTTTGCACCCTTTATGATAAGGATACTATTATTTGAGTCGGGATCAACAAATATTGGAGCGACACCGCTGGACTTTTCCGGTACCGTTTCAACATAATCGGTATTAATGCCATGGCTTCGAAGATTACTGATCGTATTAGGGCCAAAGATATCGTCACCAACTTTCGAAATCATTCGTACATCTGCTTCAAGCATAGCAGCCGCTACCGCCTGATTGGCACCTTTGCCACCGAAACCCATACTGAAAGCGGGTGCGACAATCGTTTCACCGCGGTCGGGCATACGCTCAATATAGGTAATCAGATCAACCATGTTACTTCCAATGACGGTGATACGGGGTTTATCCACTTTATGCTCCTTTTCCTAAAGTAATTCGATCTTTTGTCTTATTTGATCTGTCCTCTCGGGATCAACCGCGCCCACACGAACTTCAAACTCTTTTGTCTCTCCTGGTTGAATAACTTTTACGTTGCCTTTTTCTTTTTCTCGTATGTATCCTTCGGGACCTGAGGTTGCCGGGAGGGCCATGCCGTTAACTTTCTGGTCCTCATGTATCAGAATCCATCGAATAGTGTGATCAAGATCGCTCGGGCGATAACTCACGTAATCAGCGGTGCCGTCGCAATGCTTTTGGAGCATGTGGGTGAACCCATCCGTATCGGTCTTCAGATTCTTGACGAAAAAAACAACTTCCGGATCGTAGCTGTCCTCCGGTTTCAGAAAGCGTGTTTTCTCAGGATTCCGCTTCAGCTCTTCGAGCGTATTCAGAAACTCCGGCGTCGGTTTAACATGGGAAGGAATGCTGCTGCGTACTACCATGTCCTCAGGTGTCCATCCTGTAGCCTGTATAATTTCGGCGTTTTCCCCGGGGAAAAAATTGATATGACACAAGTACATCATATCCATGGGCTTACTTGCCTGGTTATATATCTGAATGTTCACACCGAGAACAAAATCATCCTCGTAGATTCGGACAGTAGGTTTGGCCGTGTATTTGTCGCCAAAAGCCTGAACGTACCTGTACATACCGGTCAGTGCGACATACAAACGCCCATCTTTATCAGTTCCAAATTCCAGCCACGCATCATCATAAAATGCTCCCGGTAACTCTCCATGGAGCGGATGATCGTCTTTCGGACCCGGTGTGCCCGTACGGCGAGCCCCACAGTGGTACAGAAAGGCGCCGTAAGATCCAAGAAGGTCGTTGGTGTAGACAGGGGCATCAAAAAAATTTCTCATTTTCAGGCTGCGGCCCTGGAAAACAGCATCCCAGATCTGTTGTCCTTGATACGGCAGCAACACTAAGTAGCCAAATGGATTCTCAAATTGCAGAGCTTCCACACCGCTTTGGTAGCGAAAACGGTGTACACTTATCTTGCCGAATTTGAGTAACTGTTCCGGAGACACCGGAAAAGCGCTCCTTGTAAGACGACATTCACCTGTAATTTGCATAACACCTCCCTATTGAAGGGCTTGGATTTGTGAAAATAATAACATAGCAAAGAAGGTTATGCTATAATTAATTCTATGCTCAGTTCACGCAAAACATTGCGATGTTCCCGCGAAAGTCCCTGGTCGGTTACTATGGTATCGAAACTGCTGAGATCGGCAAAATACTCCGATCGGATCATTCCGAACTTTGAGGAGTCTGCTACCAGTATTTTCTGTACAGAGGACTCAATGACCGCTTTTTTTGTTTCCCGTTCATATGCATTCCGGCAGGTTACACCAAAATCCTGTGTAATTCCGGCTGCAGAAATGAAAGCTTTTGTGGCACGATATCGCTGGATCATTGAAATACCTTCAGGACTTTCAAACATAAGTGTATTTAAATGAAGATTACCGCCGGCAAAAACGGACCGAATATTTCCCATACACGCCGTTTTAGTGATAACATTGAGCGAATAAGACAAAATTGTAAGCTGTAGATCAGAAGAAATACTCGCCGCAAGACATTCTGTTGTGGAGCCACTGTCAATAATCAAGGTATCGTGGTTTTCGATCAGAGCTGCAGCACGTATTCCGATTAGCTGTTTGCTTTCTGAATGCTGAGCTCCTGCGGTATGAAGAGAGTACGGTGTTTCTGCACATCCAGCAGAAAATCGTTGGCTCAGAATAACACCTCCGTGTATAAGACGTACCTGATCTTCAGATACCATCTGCTCCAGATCGCGACGTACCGTCATATGTGATACGTCCAGATTACGGGACAGTACCTGAACCTGCAGACCATTTTCCTTTTGCAGCATTTTGAGAATCTTTTCGATACGAGCTTCTTTCTTCACCGTAATAATAGTATAACAGAAAGTTAAATAAACAACAAAGAGTAAATATTTTGATTGACAGTTAACATTTCGCAACATATAATTTCTCAAGAATTTGAAGGAAACACGATATGAGTGAGTACCTGGAGATTCGAAACATAACAAAAGAGTATACGCCGGGAAAGGGTATTAATGATGTATCTTTTTCCTGCACAGAAGGGAGTTTTACCGTCATACTCGGCCCGTCCGGTGCGGGCAAGACTACGACGTTGAGTGTTCTGGCCGGTTTCCTCCAAACAACCAGCGGTGATATTGTCATGAACGGGCACAGTATCAGAAATCTGAAAACCCGGGAACGGAACGTGTCCATGGCATTTGAGGATTATGCACTGTATCCAACCCATTCAATTTTTGAAAATATCGCATCCCCTTTACGAGCACGTAAGATGGACAACGAAACAATTTCAAAAAAGGTTAAAGCTATCGCCCAGCTCGTTGGGATAGACGAGCATCTTGAAAAATTTCCTTCCCAGGTGAGTGGCGGACAAAAACAAAGAACTGGTCTCGCACGGTGTCTTGTTCGTGACGCGGATGTTTACCTTCTGGATGAACCGATTGCACATCTCGACGCGAAATTGCGTCATCGCATGCGTGGGGAATTCAAACGCATTCACAAAGAACTCGGGAAAACGATGGTCTATGTCAGTCACGACTATCGTGAAGCCCTCGCTCTTGCCGATATGGTGATTGTTATGAATAAGGGTTCAATTGTGCAGATTGGCCCCCCGGAAGAAGTTTTTTCGCAGCCGAAAAATACTTTTGTCGCAACACTCCTCGGGGATCCCCCGATGAATCTTGTTCAATTCGATCATATTACGGTCAAGAACGGTACATTATCATTAATCGGAAAGGATTTTGAGTCTTCGGTGAAAGGATGTCGTTTCCCCGACATGAAAGCAGACGGAGTGAGTTTGGGATTTCGTGATTTTACGGTCGAGCTGGTGGCAAAGGCAGGGAAAAACACTATACCTGGATCGGTGTATGTTTTCGAACCGATCGAAGACCAGATTATATTTACCATTTCAATAGCTGAAAACCGTGTTCGCGTCCGAACCCCGAGAAACATAAAATTTGATTTGAATGAAGAGGTTCATATTAAACTCAACCCGGAGACAATTCACCTTTTCGATAATCGCTCTGGAGACAACCTCGAGTATAGGGAAGAGTAAAGATGGGGCAAGTAAAACTTGATAAAGTGTGGAAACTCTATGGCAATTTTGAAGCAGTAAAGGGGATATCCCTTGAGATTCACGACGGTGAGTTTGTTTCATTGCTGGGGCCTTCCGGTTGTGGTAAAACCTCAACTCTCAGAATGGTTGCCGGGTTAGAGGAAATCTCCCGTGGAGAGGCCTACATTGACGGGGTGCTGATAAATAACCTCGATCCGGGGAACCGGCATGTTGCCATGGCATATGAATCGTACGCATTGTATCCGCACTTGAACGTGTTCGAAAATATCGCCTATCCCTTGCGAGTACGAAAAGTCCCTAATGCCGAGATCAAATCCAGAGTGGAAGAAATCTGCGACTCTCTCGGAATCAGCCAATATCTGACAGATTTTCCATCGGCGCTGAGTGGAGGCGCTCAGCAAAGGACCGGACTTGCCAGGGCACTTATTCGTCCTGCTTCGGTATATCTCCTTGATGAAGTTTTATCTCATCTGGATGCAACGGAACGTACAATGCTCCGCGCTGAAATAAGACGAATTCAGAAGCTCATGGATCTTACTGCACTGTTTGTTACCCACGATCAGCTGGAAGCGTTGGCGATGTCGGACCGTATCATCGTCATGAACGACGGAGAGATTCAACAAATTGGTACACCGGAAGAGATCTACGATACACCGGCGAACCTGTTTGTAGCCGAGTTTGTCGGTGAGCCACCAATGAACATCATACGAATCCAGAGAAAAACCGAAGACAGGAAAAATTATCTGATCGTGGCGGGACAAAAACTGGACACCGCTAAACTAGGCCTTCAGTGGATTCCTGATCTGGATAATTTTTTTCTCGGGATACGTCCGAAAAATATCAACCGGTCCAACAATGGTATTGACGGTGGTATCAGTGGACAGGTTCATACTTATGAAATGCTGGGTGATCATACATTGTGTTCTATAGATTTAGGGAATAATGATCTTGTATTCCTTATTGATACTTTTGACACGCAACTGGATCTGGATCAACCCATAACAATATCACTGACACCGGAAAACGTGTTGTTTTACGATATGAATAGTAGTGAATTACTGCATCGTTAATAAGAAGCGATGCATGCATTAACAATCTATATACCTGTGAGGAGGTATCTATGTCGGGTTTAAAAAGGTCAATGATCATCTTAGCAATGATCATTCTCGTTATGAGTGGTTCACTCTGGGCTGGTGGTGATCAAGAAGCTGCAAAGGAAGACGCTACTGTGAGGCTTGCCGTATTTGGTGATCAGGGTCACAATCTGGTGCCTTTTGAGTGGATCGAAGAAGAAGCCGCAGAAATGGGGATCGAATTAGAGGTTATCGGCGTACCGTTTACCGCTGTGTACGAAAAACTGAAAACAGAGTTTGTCGGCGGAACTGGTGCGTATGACCTGGTTGTTTTCTATCCGAGTTATCTTGGGGAATTTGCGGAATTTGGATATCTTCAGCCCCTTGATAAATTCTTTGGAAACTACGATCCAGATATCGACGATATTGTTCCTGCTTACAAGGATCTGTACTGCAGCTATGCCGGCGATATTTATGCCCTACCCTATGATGGTGATGTACTTAACTTCTACTATCGCCGCGATCTGTTCGACGACGCTGCTGAGAAAGCTGCTTTTCAAGCAGCATACGGTCGTACCCTTGAAGTACCAGAGACATGGGATGAGGCTCTTGAGGTTGCGGAGTTTTTTACTCGTAGTGCCGGTGAATCACTTATGGGCAAACCTCTCGATCAGGATATGTATGGATTCTCATTCCTTGGAACACGCGGTTTTGCCTATGGATGGTGGCTTAATATTTTTGGTGCAATGGGCGGAGCGTACTTTGATCGTAATATGAACCCCCAGATCAATTCCCAAGCCGGCATAGACGCACTGAACATGCTGGCGGAATTGAAACGTTTCTCGCCGCCGGACGTGATGAATATGGGCTACGAAGAACTGAAAAATGCATTTTTGCATGGGCAGCTTGCCACGATGGTTCAGTGGTCTGATATCTGGAAAAAAGCAAATGACGCCTCCATTTCCCACATCGTCGGAAACTGCGGTGTGGCGCAGATGCCCGGAATGGTACAAGCAGACGGCAGTATCCTTCGCCGTGCAGCGGGTCCGGTTGGTCGTGTTATCGGTATACCAACAACTACGAAACACGCAGAAGAAGCGTACTGGGTGGCGTGGAAACTTACAACCGATATAAGCCTCGAGACTGTTTCGACTTCAGCTACCGGCCTTGATCCATACCGCTATTCCCACGTGGAGAACGCTGCGGCCTTCGAAGAATTTGGACCGGCCTGGGAAGCCGAGGCGTATCTGTCGGCTGTCATGGATAACTTGGGTGTGCTGTATCCGGATCTCAACATCCCTGGAGCCGCTGAGTATCTCGACACACTTGATATTGCGGTAACCAGCGCTCTATCCGGGACTATAAGCGCAAAGCAGGCTCTTGACGAGGCTGCCGTACGATGGGACCAGACTACCGATACTCTGGGTCGGGAAAAACAAACGAAAATATTTAACAACATGCTTGACATCTGGGCAAAATACGGTTTCTGGGAAGACTGACCCCCTAATAATTTACGGGGGATACTCACTACCGGGAGTATCCCCCCATTTGTGACAAGATGTCACACAGAGGAACGTCAATGTCTAAATTGCAAGGCAACACAGCCATTCAACGGAGTGAACATAGATTTGCGATAATAACGGCACTGCCGGGATTGATCGCCCTGATCGTATTGGTAGCAGGACCACTCCTCTACATGTTTTTCAATAGTCTCTTCATTAAAACGTTGGCCGCTCCGATTCCTCCGCAATTTAACTGGTTTGGTAACTATGGAAAGGTGTTATCGGACAGCCGATTCTGGAATGCTTTCAAAAACACGATGATAATTATGGGCGTGGGAATCCCTGTTCAGGCTTTCTTAGGTCTGACAATTGCTTTGCTTCTTTCAAAACCCTTTCCCGGAAGTCGAGTCATCGTGGCAATGTTTCTAATACCAGTAATGATTACGCCGATCGTTTCCGGATTTCAGTGGAAGATAATTCTCAACCAGCGTTTTGGACCGATGAACTACCTTCTGGGTATTTTAATTGGAATGGAACCAAAATCGTGGCTTGCGGAACCCTTCCTTGCTATGGTGTCAATTCTCATTATGGATACCTGGCAATGGACACCATTCGTGACAGTGGTGCTTTTGGCAGGACTTTCTGCGATTCCGAAACAAGTCTACGAGGCTTCGAGTGTGGATGGATCTACTATGTGGGGAACATTGTGGCGGGTAACACTCCCACTATTGAAACCGATGTTCACCCTGGTGGTGTTGCTGAGGATTATTTTTATCTTCAAAATTTTTGATCCCGTGTACATTCTTACAGGGGGCGGACCGGGAATCTCTACCGAAACACTCAGTCTGTTAACATATATAACCGGATTTAAGAATTTTAATGTCGGTATAACTTCGACACTGGCAGTTGTCCAGCTAATCGCGATGGTAATCATAGCAAAATTGTTTATGAAACTTGTCATGGGAAGAAAGGAACGATAGATGAACAGGGAAATGCTCAATCGGGATGAACTGGCCCGCAAAAAACGAATTAAGATGATATTAAGTATCATACGATTTTTACTGATCGGTATTTTTCTACTAATTTTCATGTTTCCCGTATATTGGATTGCTATAGGTGCTTTCAAAGTTGAAGGAGAGTTTTATAATTTTCCCCCTGTTTTTTGGCCGAGTCAATTTTCCTTTGAAAATTTTGAACGCGCTTTTACAATGTTCAATGGAACCAAAGGTTTAGTTGACAGCCTGATTGTCGCCGGTGCGAATACGGTAATTGTCATATGTTTTGGTGTATTGCTTGCCTATAGTATGGGCCGATTCAAAACTGGCGGAGACAACTTGAGCTTTTTTGTTATTTCCCTTTTATTTGCCCCGCCTGTTATCTCAGCAATCCCATTGTTTATGATATTCCGAACGCTGAGTATGCTTGATACGTATCGGGTTTTGTACCTGTCGTACATTCTATTCAACATGCCCTTTGGGGTATGGATCATGAAAGGTTTTTTTGAGGATATTCCTCCCGGAATAGAACACGCAGCTTTGCTGGACGGTTATTCCCGTTGGCAGGCCTTCCGTAAGTACGTCTTACCTCTTGCTGTGCCGGGTATTGCCGTAACCGCGTTATTTGTTTTCATTTTTTCCTGGAATGAATTCCTGTTCGCCTTGATTTTTACGCGATCCAGCGTAGAGACTTTGACGATAACCCTTTCGGGGATGATCGGTGGACACCAGATTCACTGGGGTGAACTCTCAGCATTGTCTCTAGTTGCCATTCTGCCTGGAATTATTCTTACACTCTTCTTTCAGAAATACCTCGTACGAGGATTGACGTTTGGAGCTGTAAAGGGATAGTACACCTTATGTGACAGCGGCTTCTATATTGGTGTGTATCGGGCACTATGCGAACCACAGCTAAAACCAATTATGAAGACGGCGTATGTCATCTCTTGATCGCAATAGTCCAGATGGTGACTATGTACGGAGAAATGGCTTGGTGTTTGTATAGGGTCCCCTTCAATAATATCTAGAGCTATTTAAGTATCAGGACACTGGTTCATTGACTGAAGCGGAAAACTCTTCTTATGGTGGCGGTTAAGGATTGGGCCCAGTATTAAAGGTCTTTCCCCAATTTCAGCAGCTATTGCAGCACCGTAAGCACCCTTTTAGGCGCCGCTTACCAAACCACCTCTGGAGAGGTGTTGATTCAGGGCATAATTGAAGTCAGGCCCCCATCGGCCATCACCTGGCTCACTTCAAAGCCCTGATTTGACATCAGAGACGGAATTCCGGACTCACCAATGAAATGTGCTGCTCCGACCACCAGCAGAATCGTTCCTTCAAAATCATGCAGCAGCTCCCCCGCCCGAGCCGCCATGGCGACATTCCGTGTGATGATGAGGCGTTCTGCAATATCCTCAGCCACCCCGTCGCCGTCGGAATCGAGTTCGTCCGCAAGAAGCCCCGGGTTTCCACTCTTCCAGGCATCAATAAACCGTTCCAGGTAATCCGTCATCCTGCCGGATTCTTCCAGTACCGATTTCAGGAGCTCTATCTGTTCTTCCCCCGAAAGACCGGACAGCAGCTTCAGCTGATATTCAGCCCCTTCCAGCTCTATCAGTTCGCCACCGGCATGCCTTTTGGTAAGAACCTGTTCCATACCGTATTCCGCCTTATAGCCGGATGCATCCAATTCCAGAATCTGAAGTGTGAAAGCCAGGAGCCAGGGCTTCATCAATGCAACCTGAGCCATTGAAAGGCCGTTTTTTATGAGGGCTTTTTGCAGAACTTCATGCAAATCCTCAGATAAATGATCCTCGAGCCCGCTTCCGTCATGGTAGAAACCATGTAAGAAAGTAAGCCGGACAATTTCTTCGGGCATAGCAGTTTCTTCACGAATATCGGCTTCCAAAACGAGAAGATCGGCGCGATAGGACAGATTCTCAATCACATCCGGCAGGGGATAAAAATCCTCCGTCAGAATATGTATGGAACCCAGCATGTACATCTCGGCATCACCGTAAGATGTATGCCACATATACAGGGGATTCGCCGAAGGATCGCTTGCATCAGCAGTATCGGCGTAAACATGTACCGCCAATATGATGATCAGAATGATATATAAACAGAATCGTTTATTCGTCATGCTTCCGGGGTCAGTGTGGTGTCCCGCTACTACCTTCGCACTAAAAGGCATCACATTCCGTGAGCGGGATTGTCCGGGTACATTGCGAATAAGCCACCATATCAGCGGTACTCGCCTTTCAGGCTCCGTTCCGACGAACTTCGGGTTTCTTTTTTTCATGCTTACGGACAATCCCTCTTTGTGCTGCTCATGAGTGTGAATTAGCGGGACACCACATTAAATTCTCTTATACGAACGAATTTCCTTTCGGATCCTGTCTGCCAGTCCCTCCATCGGGATGCGAATCTGTTCCATGGAATCCCGGAACCGCAAAGTAACTGTATGATCTTCCTTGGTGTCGTAGTCGATGGTGACACAGAATGGCGTTCCGACCTCGTCCATACGGCGGTATCGGCGTCCGATAGCCCCACCCTGATCGTAGAAGGTAGCTAAATCCTCCCGGAGTTTCTTCTCGAGTTTCTGCGCCAACTCAGCAAGACCGTCTTTCTTTACAAGGGGCAGTACGGCAACTTTCACCGGAGCGATGTCGGGATGAAGGTGGAGCACGGTACGGATATCGTCCTTCCCGTTCTTGTCTATACCGATTTTCTCCTCGTGGTAGGCGTCCATCAAAGCCACCAGGACGCTCCGGGTCAGGCCTGCTGATGTCTCAATGACGTAAGGAATGAAACGGGTGTTGTCCACAGGATCGAGGTAGTTAATCTCCTTGCCACTGAACTCTCCGTGTCGTTTCAGGTCATAGTCGGTGCGTGAGTGGATGCCTTCGAGTTCCTGCCAGCCGAAGGGATACTCATACTCGATATCAAAAGCCACCTTGGCGTAGTGAGCCAGTTCTTTATGATCGTGCTCATGGAATCGCAACCGATCAGGTTTGATACCCAGCCGTTCGACGTACCATGCCATCCGTTTGGCCTTCCATTCCTCGAAGGCTTCCTCATCGGTCCCGGGCTTGACGAAATACTGCATCTCCATCTGCTCGAATTCGCATGTTCGAAAGATAAAGTTCTTAGTGGTGATTTCGTTACGGAAAGCCTTGCCCACCTGAGCGATACCGAAGGGGATTTTCACCCGGGAGGTATCCACTACGTTTTTGAAATTGACAAAGATGCCCTGGGCCGTCTCGGGTCTCAGGTAGATCAGGCTGCCTGAATCGACAACCGAGCCCATGTGGGTGGTGAACATCAAGTTGAACTGCCGTGCCTCGGTGAGTTCGCCGCCACACTCAGGACAGCTTCCGTCAGTAATGTTTTTTTCGGTCCATTTTTCCTGGAGATGATCTTCGCGGAAGCGAGTCTTGCACTTCTTGCAATCTACCAGCGGATCGGAGAAATTCTCCACGTGCCCGGAAGCCTCCCAGGTACGGGGATGCATCATAATGGCGGCGTCAAGGCCGACGATATTGTCATGTCGGCGGACCATTTCCTTCCACCAGGCTTCCTGTATGTTATTCTTCAGCTCGACTCCGAGAGGACCATAATCCCAGGTGGCTGATAAGCCGCCGTAAATTTCACTTGAGGGATAGACCAGGCCCCGGCTCTTGCAGAGAGAGACGATCCGGTCCATTGAGGCGCCGTGTTCATTGCTGACGGTGTTGGATTTAACTATTTTTTCTTTGGCCATCGGAGACTTCCTTCATAGTGCATATGTGTCGGTTAAATTATCACTTCAGAGAGAGAATGGGCAAGCGAGGCCATAAGAGGGATTCATCGGTGCCTGAGGTATCTCCGTCATAAAATCTACATGTTTCCCAGGACGACAATGAGCCGTTCGGTCCGTTTGAGAGATTCCTCCAGTCCCAGAAGCCTGATGGCCGGAAAAAGCGGAGGGCTCACCTTGCTGGCTGTTACCGCAAGTCGCAGCGGTTGAAGCATAGCGCCGATTTTCCATTCCTTCTCTTCGGCCGTTCTGCGAAATTCCGCGTCCCTCTCCTCGTCCCATGCGGCACAAGAATCTTCATCCCCTACCACCGGAGGCTCGGGAGCGGCCAGGAGAAGCTCCAGACCGGCTTTCAGAGCTTCGGCGGCCCCGGCAGCATCCATCTTCTTCGGGATTGCATCTTCGGCATTTCCGATACCCGGATCGGCAAAGAGGAACCTGAGCATCGGAGAAATATCCTTCAGGAGCTTGAGACGCTCCCGAATGATGGGGAATGCACCGTTGAAGATGTCGATCTGCTCCGCAGAAGGTGGATCGGAAATGATTCCGTCGGCCGCCAGAATGGGTAGAAGATCGGATTTGAGGATCTCGGGATCCTTCATGCGGATGTACTGACCGTTGAACCAATCGAGCTTTCGATAGTCAAACACAGCAGGGGACTTGTTTATCTTTTCCAGGCTGAACAGCTCACAAAGGTCATTTTTACTGAAGAATTCACGAGAATCGTCATAGCTCCAGCCCAGCAGTGAGATGTAGTTCAACAGAGCTTCAGGCAGATAACCTGCTTTGCGGAAATCGCTGACTGCAGTGGAACCGTGGCGTTTGGAGAGTTTCTGACCATCCTTTCCCATCACCATTGGAAGATGGCAGTAGACCGGAGGCGTCCACCCGAAAGCCTCGTATATCAGTACATGAAGGGGCCCGGATGGAATCCATTCCTGGGCCCGCATGATATGAGTGATTTCCATCAGGTGATCGTCGATGACATTCGCCAGGTGATATGTGGGGAAACCGTCGGTTTTCAGCATAACCGGATCGGGATTGATGTCTTTATTCTTCCGTCCGGTCTGTCCCAGCAGGATGTCTTCGAAAACGGTTTTCCCTTCCAGGGGCACTTTAAACCGGATGACATGCTTCTCGCCGGCTTCAATCCGGGCAGCGGCCTCATCCGGGGAGATATCCCGGCAGTGCCGATCATAGCCGATATTTCCCCTGGCTGCCTTCTGCTCTTCCCGGAGGGCGTCGAGGCGCTCGGAAGTGCAAAAGCAGGGATATGCCCTGCCTGTACTCACCAGTTCAGCGGCTTTATCCTTGTAGAGTTGTTCCCTTTCAGACTGAACGTAGGGGCCGTAACCACCGTCCCTGCCCGGTCCCTCATCGTATTCGACTCCGAGCCATGCCAGGGTGGAATACAGATCCTCCAGG
>JAUVIY010000413.1 GCA_030592625.1 Spirochaeta sp.
GTTCCTCAACCCGTTTCTGAGCCCGTTCCAGTGATTTATTGATGAGGGGATGGTAGAGAGGTTCTCCTCCAGCCATGCCCAGACGGGACATTGTGGTGCGAAATTTTTCACCGCCGACCAGGCGCATCAGATCATCTTCAAGGGATATGTAGAATCGGGAATACCCCGGGTCGCCCTGACGACCTGAACGTCCGCGGAGCTGATTATCGATACGCCGGGATTCGTGCCGCTCGGTGCCCAGGACGTAAAGTCCTCCGCGTTCGATCACTTCTGCGTTCTGAATCAACCATTTCCTGTATTCCTCGGCGTAAATGGCTTTGTATTCATCTTCACCGGTTTCTTCAGTACAGCGCCTGTGGGCGCGGAAATCAGGATTTCCTCCAAGCTTGATGTCCGTACCACGCCCTGCCATGTTAGTGGCGATTGTAACCGATCCCTTCGCACCGGCCTCGGCGATGATAAGGGCTTCGCGATGATGGTTCTTGGCATTGAGAATCTCATAACTGACACCGCGTTTGTTGAGGTATTTAGCGAGTTTTTCAGATTTCTCGACGCTTACGGTGCCTACCAGAACCGGCTGGCCTTTATTGTTGACTTCGACAATCTCATCGCAGATGGCATTGAACTTGTAATCTTCATTCAGGAATATGATATCGTCATCATCCACCCTGTTTACGGGACGGTTGGTAGGTATGACGACGACATCGAGATGGTATATCTTTCCGAACTCCCGGGCTTCGGTGTCTGCGGTACCCGTCATTCCCGAAAGTTTGTCATACATGCGGAAATAATTCTGGAACGTGATTGTGGCCAGGGTTCTGCTCTTGCGGGCGGGCCGCATATTCTCCTTGGCTTCTATGGCCTGGTGGAGACCGTCCGAGTAGCGCCGTCCATGAAGAATACGCCCGGTGAATTCATCGACAATTTGAACCTGCCCCTCCTGAACCACATAATCCTTGTCACGGCCGAAGAGTCGGCGGGCCTTGAGGGCCTGGGTAAAATAATGTATATACTCGAAATTTTCCTCATCGAAGAGACTTCCATCCCGAATCAAGCCTTCTTTCTGCAGGATTTTCTCAATACTGTTCATTCCCTCATTGGTAAACATCACACGCTTGCTCTTCTCATCCATTTTGTAGTCGCCTACAGCCTGGGTACCGGAGATGGGATCGTCTGGGGGATAATCGCCGGTGTCCGGATCTTTTTCACATTCTTTTATTTTCCGGACGAGCTTGTCTGAAAGTATATATTTGGTGACGTCTTCTTCCACGGGCCCGGATATGATCAGCGGGGTTCTGGCTTCGTCGACGAGAATTGAGTCAATCTCGTCGATGATGGCATAATGATGATGTTTCTGGGCCTTGCGGGAATTGTCCCATTTCATGTTGTCACGAAGATAGTCGAAACCGAATTCGTTATTTGTTCCGTAAGTGATGTCTTTGGCGTATTCATCCTGACGTTGTTCCGGGTCCATATTGGATAGAATTGACCCGACACTGACCCCCAGAAAGTCATAAATCGGCTTCATCCAGTTGGCGTCCCGTTCGGCCAGATAATCGTTCACCGTAACGATATGAACACCCTGGCCCTCCAGGCTATTCAGATAGGCCGCAGATATACTGGCGAGGGTTTTCCCCTCACCGGTTTTCATTTCGGTGATTTTCCCCTGGTGCAGGACGATGGCTCCCATAATCTGTACATCGTAGGGTCTTTCACCGAGGGTACGCCGGGAGGCTTCCCGAACCAGGGCGAATGCCTCAGGCAGCATATCATCGAGGGTTTCACCTTCTCTCAGGCGTTTTTTCAATGCATCTGTGTATTTAGGAAAATCTTCGGCCTTCAGGGACAGTGCCCAGATTTCACGTGCGTTGACGGCGTGTAAAATGGGCATCAACCCCTTAAGATCGCGTTCGTGTTTTGTTCCGAATATGGTGGAGAGGAGTCCTTTGCTCATGGATTCCAAGATACTGCCGTGCCGGATGGACAGTCAAGTTGACAGCAGGGGCGACACCCCGGTAGGATCGAATCCAAGTCATTGTCTGTAAAGGATTCACATATTGACCGGACGACAGCGGTTCTTATCGGCTACGGGCTTTCTGATCAGCCTGGCAGCATTATCCATTCTGCCCTCCTGCGGGAACAGGAGCGGATCCGGCCTTAAACGCCATGATTTATTCACCATCCCCCTGGGTATGCTGCCTGGAGAACTGGACTGGTTCTATCGAGACGGATTCCGGATGGCCGGAACCGCTGATATTCAGACTCGAGACGGTCTGATTTTTCTTTCCGGAGGCGGCGCCGGCAAGGTGATGGTTTTCAACTCCTA
>JAUVIY010000264.1 GCA_030592625.1 Spirochaeta sp.
CTTTGATGGTGAGGTAATTTCAAAAATCGAGTATTTTTGAAATTACCCAGACCTATAGAATACTTAATTTATTATATAATAATAAATTAAGTATTCTACCCCATGACGAGGATCTTGCAAAATGGTAATTTTGAAAGAACCTCGGTTAGTTTATTCTGCATATCCCGATAGATGATATGATATGATTTCCAGATGCTCTCCGGGGCCAGACACCGGAATTCGCATAAGAACAGGAGGGTGATTATGGGCATAAACGATGTGAAAGATCGATTCAAAAAAATGCCACCCGGTATGACTATGGACCAGGCAATCGTGGAGGCGGAGCGCTGTCTTCTCTGTCATGATGCGCCCTGTTCCAAGGCCTGTCCCGCCGATACCCAGCCGGGTGAATTTATCAGAAAGCTGCGATTAAGGAATTTGACCGGGGCCATGCGCACCATCAAGTCAAACAATATTCTGGGTGGTGCATGCGCTGTCTTGTGTCCCACTGCCGAGCTCTGCGAGAAGGAATGCAGTGTACGAATGGCCTCCGACGAAAATCCCGACGGAAATGACAGACCGATTCGAATCGGAGATATCCAGCGATTTATTGTTGAGCACGGGCGAGAAATGGGATTCCAGCCACTCAGTGTCGAAGATACCGGCGTTTCGGGCAAAATTGCCGTCGTCGGATCCGGTCCATCCGGTCTGAGCTGCGCCGCAGAACTGGCGAAAAAGGGATACAAAGTCACCATTTTTGAAGCTTTTGCCGAACCCGGCGGTGTTTTGCGTTATGGAGTCGTCCCATTCCGTTGTGATGTGGATTTCGTCGAAAAAGAACTGGCCGATGTCAGGGTCCTTGGAGTGGAGATTAAGTGCAATTCACCTGTAAAAGGTGAAGCTGCCGCTGAAGATCTGCTGAAACAGGGCTATGACGCCGTATTCATGGGTCCCGGACTCTGGGATGCCTATGCACTGAAAGACGCTTCATCCGAAATCGAGGGATGTTTTTCATCAGTCGATTTTCTCGCCGCATTGCGCGACGAGATGTTCGATGGAATCATTTCGCAGTTCAGTGGAAAAACCGTCGCCGTCATCGGCGGGGGTTCGGTCGCCATGGACTGTGTGGAGGCCTCCGCACGGTTGGATACGAAAGATGTCTATCTCATTTATCGTCGATCATTCACCCAGATGCTCGCCGAAGAGGGTGAACGCATCGATGCTCTGAAGTCCGGGGTCAATTTCCTCATCCTGCACCAGCCCGTGGATTTTCTCACCAACGACAAGAATCAGCTGACCGGACTGAAGCTGGTCCGAACCCGCCTGGGCGAACCGGATGATTCCGGTCGAAGACGACCCGTGATGATAGAAGGGACCGATTGGGACATGCCGGTGGACATCGTCATCGAGGCCATCGGAAACAGGGCTCCGGATGAATCCGCCGAGTGGTATCCCAACATTAAAGTTGACGAACGCCGGCTCATCATCGCCGATCCGGAAACCGGTGCAACATCGGTACCCGGTATCTTTGCAGGAGGCGACATCGTTCGCGGTCCGGCGCTCGTGGTTGAGGCGGTTCAAGACGGAAAGAAAGCCGCCAATTCCATCGATGAATTCATCAGAAACAAAGGGAAATAGAGGAGTATCTGAAATGGCACAGAAAAAACCGGACCTTTCCATCGAATTCTGCGGTAAGAAGTATATCAATCCTTTCTTACTCTCCTCCTCACCCGTTTCCAACAGCGCCGAAATGGTGGAGCGGGCCTTTGATGCCGGATGGGGTGGTGTAGTGTACAAGACACTCGGATCCGACCGGCTCCGCATAGACCACCCCTCACCGAGGATGAATGCCTCACATTACGGCAGCCGTCGTCTTGTGTCCGTACAGAACGTCGAGCAGATTACCGATCGTCCGCTGAAAGAAAACCTGATGGATCTTCTCTACTTGAAGAAGAACTATCCCGACAGACGCCTGGTTCACAGCATCATGGGTTTCGCCGACAAGGAGTGGGAGTACCTGGCCAGGATGTCCGAGGATCACGGGGCCGACATGCTGGAGCTCAATTTTTCCTGTCCCAACATGACCATCGAAGGATCCGGACATGATGCCGGTAAATCTTTCTATTCGCTGGAACACTATACTTCCATAGTAAAGCGGGCCGTCAGCATTCCGGTTATGGCGAAAATGACCCCGAACATCACCGATATGACCGAAACGGCCATGGCTGCCAAGAACGGCGGGATCGATGCGATTTCCGCTATCAATACGGTGAGCGGAATTTCGGGGATCGATCTGGATTCCTTTATTCCCCTGCCCAATGTATTTGGTCATGGAGCATCCAGTGGAACTTCGGGACCCGGTATGAAACCTATCGGTCTCAGATTTATCTCCGACATGGCTCAGGATCCGGAATTGAACCTGCCCTTATCCGGAATGGGTGGAATCGAAACCTGGGTGGATGCATTGGAGTACATCCTCTGCGGTGCCTCCATCCTCCAGGTGACTACAGGAATCATGCATTACGGCTATGTCATCGTCCAGGATATGATTGAAGGTCTCAGTGATTACATGGCATCGAAAGGCATAGAGCATATTTCCGATCTGGTTGGTGCGACGCTGCCCAAGTTGGGCAAGACCGACCTTTTCGACCTGGATCGACAGGGCGTTGTTGAATACGATCTCGACCGCTGCGTCGGCTGCGGCCAATGCCTGAATGTCTGCACCGACGCCGGCGGCCAGGCCCTGGAGTGGGACTCCGAAACGCGGCGTCCCCGGCTCACGGAAGACAAGTGCCTGAGCTGCATGCTATGCAGCTTCGTCTGCCCGGTGAGTGGTCTGATTAAATTCAAGGCAATGCCCGAGGGCTGGAAGAGGCGTGAAACCGCAATCAGGGATCCGAGCCTGGAGAAGGAATTGAACTACGAACCTTATGTTCATGATGGATCCGAGAGTTGCCTCATCTGATATCCATATTGGGAATACCGTCGCCCGGACCCGGCCGGAGAGAGGTGAAGTGTTCTATCCCGGGTGCTTGGACGCTTTACTTTAGAACGTCCAGCGGGCGAATGCCGTCCCGATGAAGGCGAAATTTTCCATATCTGCCACTTCCGGTGCGAAAGCGAACATGGCTCCGGCCCCCAGGCTGAATCTTTTCTTCTTGCCGAGCCGGTACGCCACCGATATTTCCGGCAGAAATACTCCAGCTGCCTCGAACTGGTTGAGCAGTCCGAAGAAGAGGAATACCCCTCCGCCGACGTTGGCATTGATGACAAAATTTCCCAGGTTGGACTCAAGAGAAATTATGGGGTATATGGCACTTTCAATGACAAGCGTCCACAGGCGTAGTCCTGCACCGACATGAAGCCATTCGGGGCCGAAGAAATAGTTCCATTTCACATCGGGAAGGAGAAACATGTACTGGCTGAATTCTCCGACATCGCCTTCACTGGTTTTAAGTCCGACATAATACGGGACGTTCAGAGTGATATCCCACTGACTTTGGGCGCTTGCCTGACCGGCGACGGCCAGGAAAAGGGCAAAAAATACTACGAGGCAAATCCACTTCTTGCTCTTGTTCATAAAATATCTCCTGTTCCCATTATACCCCGGACGAAGTCCGATTAACCACTCATTACCGTAAATCGTCAGGATTAACATTGCTCTGTATTGCCGGGCATTAAGATTGATTAACTTGTAAATAAACTCCGGATCACCCATAATTGAAGATTCTTGCATGAAGGAGGCTGCTCATGGCGTTTAATACGTTGAGTCGGCCCGTTCGTGTTCTTCTTATTGCTTCTCTCTCGACGGGCGCTCTCATCCTCATCCTTTTCCTCTTATTCACATGGTTCGTACGACGGCCGTTCCCCAAGGTTCGTGGGCGGGTTGAAATCGAAGGTATCTCCGCCCCTGTGGAGGTTTTTCGCGATAAAGACGGCGTACCCCATCTCTGGGCAAAGACGTCGGAAGACCTGTATTTCGCCCAGGGCTGGGTTCATGCCCAGGACCGGGCCTGGCAGATGGAGTTTCAGCGGCGGGTCGGCAGGGGCCGGCTCAGTGAAATCCTCGGTGAGAAACTGGTTGATACCGACCGGTATCTGAGAACCCTGGGGTTTACCGAGGTGGCTGAAAAAGAATATAAGGCCATTCCCGAACCTTACAAGGCCTGGCTTGAGTCTTATGCCGCCGGAGTGAGTGCCTATTTCGCATCCAGGCCGCCTGGCCGCCTGGGTCTGGAATTCGCCATCCTGAGACTGACCGGGGTGAAATGGGACGTGGAGCCCTGGACCCCCGTTGATTCGATACTCTGGGGGAAAATGGTAACTCTGTC
>JAUVIY010000053.1 GCA_030592625.1 Spirochaeta sp.
ATGGTGGCGATAAGGATACCCTGCCCCGTATTGGCAATCCAGGCGATGACATACGATGCAAGCATGATCCCGACAATACGCAGCAGGACGGACAAAGGTTCTCCTGTCACTATCTTGTCGATGGCCAGACCCATCAGATAAGGACCGAGTAAAGCCATGGCCGTTCCAAAAGCAGCCAGCCCGAACACCGTAATCAGGGCAGCTCGATATGGTCGCAGATATCCGAGCAATCGCCGAGTTGTTCCCCTGACGTTACTGGCCTTCTCAAAACGCATGCCGTGCCCACGGCCCGGGCGCATCAGATTTCCGGGGCGGGAGGCAGGTGTCGCATGAGATCGATTACCGTCAGACATTGATCGATACCTCTACCGAAGGATTCTTATTCGGGGGCGGCTCACCTAATTGCGATTCGTAAATCTCTTGATAAATGGGGCTTCTTTCCAGCAATTCGGTGTGTGTTCCCACCGACTCGATGCGTCCTTTATCGAGAACCAGGATCTTATCGGCAAGCAGCACGGTACTGATTCGTTGCGCGACGATGAATCGTGTTGTTGTGTACTCGGAGTCTGAGATGAGCCGATCCAGCGCGTCTTGAAGTTTGATTTCCGTTTCGATGTCCACGGCGCTGGTCGAATCATCGAGAATGAGTACTTTTGGCTTGACGAGCAGGGAACGCGAGATGGCGATTCGCTGTCGTTGTCCTCCTGAAAGCGTAACCCCTCGCTGTCCGACCACCGTATTGTAGTTATCGGGAAAAGCCTCGATGAATTCGGCCGCCTGGGCCGCCCGGGCCGCTGTCCGAATCTCTTCGTCAGTGGCGTCAACGCGCCCATATGCAATGTTCTCGCGAATTGTTCCCCCGAACAGCACAGCCTCTTGAAGTGCAATGCCAATATTGGATCGTAAGGAGTGGATCTTGAGATCGCGCAGATCGATGTCGTCAAACGTGATCCGACCGCCGGTTACATCATAGAACCGGGGGATGAGGTGAATCAGCGTCGTTTTACCGGATCCGGTGGCTCCGAGGATGGCGACCGTTTCGCCGGCTTCGGCAGTAAACGTTATATTCGAAAGAATGGGTTCAACATTGTTCTCACCGTAGCCGAAGCTGACGTCTTCAAAGGAAATCCTGCCTCTCGGATTCTCGAGATGTCCCGCATCCGGTTTTTCCCGAACCTTGGGATCGGATTCCAGGACTTCGAGAATACGAGTGGCCGATGCGTCGGCGGCCGCAATGGGAGCAAGCATTCCCGCCAGCATCATCAAGGGGAACAATGCGAAGGTGAGGTAGTTGACCGAAGCGACGATTTTTCCGACGCTCATGTCACCGGCTATCGTGGCTGTCCCGCCATACCAGATGATTCCGGCGACACCAAGGTTGAGGATGAGAGTCATGGTCGGCATCAGGATAGCCACCAGACGCATAACCTGGATATTCTTCTCCATCAGTTCGATGTTGGATTTCTCGAAACGCTTCACTTCGTGCTTCTCGCGAACGAATGCCTTGACCACGCGAATACCGGCCAAATTTTCCTGCAAGACCGTGTTGAGCCGATCCAGTCTCTCCTGTACCCACAGAAACATGGGGCGAACCTTGCGGGCGAACCACATGATGAAAACAAGAATCACGGGAATAAACATGGCCATCACTAGGGCCAGCTTCGGGCTGGTAATGACGAGAAGAACCGACGCACCGATTGCCCAGAGGGGGGCTCGGGTGAGAATGCGCAGGAACATCATCACGATCATCTGCGTCATGTGAATGTCCGATGTAGATCTCGTAATCAGATTCCCGGTTTGCAGCTCATCGAGATTTCCGAAGGAGAACGATTGCACCTTTCGAACCAGTTCGGAGCGAAGATCATGAGAGAAGTTCTGGCTCACTCGGACCGAGAGATAGTTGTTGCCCAGCGCGAACAGTGCGGACAGCAAGGCTGCTCCCAGCATAATCAGGGCCGTCGTCCAAATCATATGGAAATCGCCCGATGCAATACCTTGATCGATGATGCGCTGGGTTAAGCGGGGAATCAGTAAATCGGATACCACCATACCCAGCAGGAGAATGAGGGCAATGATGGCGTACCACCGATATGGTTTGACGAAGCGATAGAGTTTGAAGATCGATTTCATGTGACAGCCTTTTTATCTTCATCATCCTGGAGACAGGGGTGAACATGACAGGAATGGAGATTTCCGGATGCGAAATGATCGTGAAGCTTCGTTAGAAGCTGCTTCAATGTGGATTGCTCATCGACTGTGTAGACCGAATTGAGCGCGTCTTCCATTTCCTGAAATACGCGTTTTGCCCGGATACGAGTCTCTTCAGCTTTCGCAGTCAGATACACGCGCACAACCCGCTGATCCGTTTCGTCGCGTTTTCGCTCAATCCAACCGGTATGCTCCATCCGCTGGAGCATATTTGTCACGGATGCAGGACTGATATGCATGGAACGTGCCAGGTCGCGTTGGGACATTCCATCGTTGTGCCACAGGTGGTTCAAAGCAAATCCCTGGCCTCGATGGAGCCCGATCTTATGCATGTATTCCTGCAGGCGATGCCCTGACATGCGACACACCTGTGCAAGCAATTGACCGAGTGATATTTCACTCGCCGGCTTTTTATTCTCATTCATTCGTTAGCCTTTTAAAGATATGGCTCCTAATCATTAGGAGCCTAACTATATGGCAGGATCAAGCCCCTGTCAACCGGCCTGGGATACAAGCAGCGCACCGGCCGCAACCAAAGCAACCTTGCGCTAATCCATGCCTTCGATAATGCGGAATACCGTCGCCCGCATAGGGAAACTGCATCGGCGATCACAAAATCAGCAGCTGTCGTAGAATTATTTTTATGGCTTTTCTCCCGTTGACTTGACAACACAAGCGAAACGTCCTACTATGACGGCAGTCGTCAGACAACCAAGGAGTAAGGATTGAAACTGAGCCGGATTCCCACACGAAAGCCCCTCTACCAGGCAGTGCAGGAAGAAATCGTCACTCTGATCCGTGACTGGGACAACGAGCGACCGATTCCGAGTGAAGCAAGCCTGTCGGAACAACTTGGCGTAAGCAGGTCTACCGTCAGGGAAGCCCTCCAGCGGCTTGAGAATGCAGACATCGTCTACAAGCGTCACGGAGTGGGCACATTCGTCCGGAAACAGTCCAATGCAATAGCAACCTCAATGAACTACCTGCACGGCGTTGAAAGCATCATTCGCGGTTCCGGCAAAGAGCCGTCGTTAGGTCGACATGAGGTGACCGTCGTCACCTTTGACGAGCATGTTCGTTCGGTCTTCGGTGATCAGGTTGTGACCCGCGGAATCCGGATCGTGCGGGTTTACTGCGCCGATGACATACCGACGCTCTATGCCGTCAGCTACATTCCCGAGACGGTTCTCCTCTCAGAACTCGATGCCGCTGCGCAAGAGGTGTATCAACTGGGACAAGCGGGCGAGAGTCTGTTTTCCATTCTGGCGGGTAGGTTCGACGCCTTGGTCGACTACGCCGTGACCAGAATTCGAGCTGTCATGCCCTCCCAGGAGGTGCTCTCCGAGTTGGACTTTGCAGAAAATGAGCCGTGCATTGAGCTCAATCAGATACATCACGATCGGGACGGTCGGGTGCTCATCTACTCGGAGGATCTTCTGGATCCCGAGGTGTTTGAGTTGATCGTCCTCCGGAAATCAATTAAATAGGGACGGAATCATGGAGCAATGGCTTGCTGCGATTGACTATTCGCAGCCCACGCAGACAGAAGACGTTGAGCAGTATCACCTCAGATGCAGGAAGGGCGACATCGGAAAGGCGGTCATCGTGCCCGGTGACCCCGGTCGGGCGGAGATGATCGCAGGCTTCCTTTCCGGCGTGAAAACGGTCGGAGACAACCGCGGATTGATCACGTACACCGGCACGTATCGGGATACTCCTATCAGTGTCACTTCCACCGGGATGGGAGGGCCGTCAGCGGCCATTGTCTACGAAGAGTTAATTAATATCGGGGCCGAGGTACTGGTTCGCGTTGGGAGTGTTGCCGCGCTTCAGGACGACATTAATCCGGGCGACCTCTCAATACCCTACGGATGCATCCGGGATGACGGAGCGACCCAGTACTACGTTCCCGCCAACTTCCCAGCCGTTCCTGACCCTCGACTCTATCAAAGCCTTGTGAAACACGCTGAGGCCGAAGGTGTCCGGCATTGGAAGGGCATTAACTGGACCCACTCGGCGTTTTTTGCCCGCTCACCGGAGTACTGGTTGGCATGGTCCCGGAAGCGAGTCCTCACCTTGGAAATGGAGGCGGCAACGCTTATGACCATCGCATATCTGCGTGGTGTTGCGGCCGCCTTTATCGGCACGGTTTTCGAAAATCGATTCAGACAGGCACGGAGCGAGCAGATGGATCTGTCTGTTCCGTCATACACAAAGCCGGAAGTAGCGGCAGGTGTCGAAGCATCCATCCGGATCGCGCTCGAGGCCTGCGTCGAACGAGTATCTCAGATCGAAGGAGAAAAATCATGAGATTTCGAGTATTGGCAGGGTTGTTGGCAGTATCTCTTCTGATCTTCGGGGCCGCGAATCTGTGGGCAACGGGATCAGGAGAAGACACCCAGGCGGGAGCCGACCAGGAAGTGATGGTCACGCTTGTAAGTGAGCGCGGGTCGCACACTGAAGCCTGGAAAACTCAGATGGACAGCTTTGAGGCGCAGAGCGGAGTGAATCTAGAAATCACTCAGTTTCCCTACGCGAATTACCGCGACCAGTTGCTGCTGAGTTACACGAGCGGATCGAACGACTACGACGTACCGTATGTATCGCTTCTCTGGTACCCGTCGTTTGTGACGAGCGGGTACATCCAGTCGATTAATGAGTTCCTTGTCCGAAATCCGGGCATCGAGGCCGACATGCCAGGTCTTGGCAACGGGACAATCAATGGCGATCTCTACTTCGTGCCCTATATGAACGAGGTTGGAGGAATTGTGTTCCGCACCGATCTGTTTGAGGATCAAACCGAACAGTCGGCGTTCCGTGCCCGGTACGGATACGACCTGCAGCCGCCGAAGAATCTTACACAGTACCGTGATATTGCAGAGTTCTTCCACAGACCTCCCGATCTCTACGGAGTCTCGCTCATGGGCCGCAGGGGCATCTTCCTCGCGACACACTTCATGAATCGCTTGTGGGCCTACGGAGGCGAGCTGCTTGATAACGAAATGAAACCTGTCTACAACAGCGCCCTCGGTGCTCTCGCGCTGGAAGAAACGGCGTCCATGTTCAGCTACGCCAGTGAGGCGTCATTGACCCACGATTTCCAGGAGACGCTGGCCGAGTTTTCCGCAGGCAGGAGTGCCATGGCAGAGGTCTGGACAACCTCTATGTTCACCTTCAACAACCCGGAGTCGTCGGAGGTTGCCGGAAACTGCTCGTTTGTAGGTTTCCCAAGGCCCGAAGGGGACGAGGACGTAGTGCGGCCGCGACTGTTCATATCCTGGGGTTTCGTCGTAACTTCGGATATCGAAAACAAAGAGGCAGCTTTGAGCTGGATTGAACATGCGATTGAACCTGATAACTTCGCGCAGGCTGCACCGGTGGGCACTATCCCGACGCGGCTGTCTGCCCTTGACAGCGCCACGCTTGCAGAAGCAATGCCGTGGATTCCCGCCTTCAAGGAGGCGCTGGCTACTTGTGAGCCTACACCGATCGCGCCGATGATTCCTGAGGGCATTCCCATTGTCATCAACCACATCGCCGTAGCGGTCTCCGAGTTCATTTCCGGTTCGGGCACCGCGCAGGAATTACTTGATTCAGCGGCACAGGAGACCTATGATCTGCTCGAGCAGAATGGTTACTACGACTAGGCGGTGACAGGATTGCCAACATTGTTTGTTCGCCGGGGGTTGTTGGAGCGCGGCCGATACGCGTTTCTGGCCCCCGGCCTTGTTTTTCTTCTGGTCATCTATGTGGTTCCAATGCTGTACTCCGTTGGAATCACGCTATTCCGCTGGAACCTTCTCCGTGCGGATCTGGGAATCCGCTACGTTGGCTTCAGAAACTACGCGGACCTGTTATCCGATCCATTCACCTGGACCGTGGTCGGTAGAACTCTCCTGTTTGTGGTCGGAGCCGTCGGGATCGAAATCGTTCTGGGATCCGCTATCGCGCTGTTCCTGAACACGGATTTCCCCGGGGCAAAACTCGTGCAGTCCATCATCTTGTTGCCATTCATGATGGCACCCATCGTTGTCGGATTCACATGGCGATTCCTGCTCAGCAACTCCATCGGGCCAGTCGCGCCCTTTCTGAAGGCAGTTGGTTTGGGGGGACTTGTTTCTCCGCCGCTGTTGGCAAACAGGATGTTGGTGATGGTTGTGCTCATCATTGTTGATGTCTGGCAGTTCACACCGTTTGTAGTTCTGGTTCTGCTCGCCGGGCTTAAGTCACTCCCTATGGAGCCCTATGATGCTGCACGCGTTGACGGCGCAACCGCTCTCCAGAGGCTTCTCATGATCACAATCCCGCTGCTCAAACCCTCGATCCTGGTTGCACTGGTGATCCGAACGCTTACAGCATTCCGGATCTTTGATCGTGTAATGATTATGACCGGCGGTGGACCCGGCAGTGCGTCCGAGGTGATCTCGTTCTATGGATACCGCGTGGCATTTCAGTCCTATGAAATGGGTATGGCAGGAGCCATTGGTGTACTCACCCTCGCAATCGCGATGATCTTTACCGTGTTCTACATCAGACAGGTCGGGATAGGAGAATCATGAAACGCATCGCTTCGATGAGCAAGAAACCGTGGGCCATCCTACTCACACTTGTCGGGGTTGCCGTTCTCCTGATTTGGACGCTCTATCCTCTGGTGTGGGTACTGGTCTCCAGTCTCAAACCCGCCTCTGTGGAGTTCTCGGCTCGCTGGTTTGGATTTCGTCCTACGGTTCAGAACTATGTTGATGTTTTTCGGGAAGCAGAGTTTCTCCGAGCTTTGCTCAATAGTGTGATCATCACGTCGTTGTCCATCATCGTTTCCCTGGTTCTCGGGACCCCGACGGCCTACGGACTCGCGCGCTTTGAGTATCGATTCAAGGATGCCACAATGATCTTTGTGCTGCTTGCGCGGATGACACCGCCTTTTGTTCTGGCAGTGCCGTTTTTTCTTCTCGCTCGCCTTCTGCGTGTATCGAACACCTACATCGCGTTGGTATTGATGGGCACGTTCCTCTCGGTCCCGTTTGTCATCTGGATGATGAG
Organism: Spirochaeta sp.; assembly: GCA_030592625.1. Classification (GTDB taxonomy): domain Bacteria; phylum Spirochaetota; class Spirochaetia; order DSM-2461; family DSM-2461; genus UBA2779. The sequence goes on from JAUVIY010000053.1 coordinate 7,249, forward strand.
AGGTTTCATTGCCGAAATTCCCAAGGAACTGGAGGAGTCGGCCATTGTCGATGGCTGCAGTTTGACTGGCGCAGCTTTTCGTATCGTTTTGCCACTCGTCGCTCCAGGTTTCGCCGCCACCGCGGTCCTCTGTGCTCTACTCGTCTGGAACGAGTTTCTCTTTGCCCTGATTTTGAGCGGAACTGATACTCGAACCCTCCCCGTGCTCGTCAATTCGTTTGTCTCGGAACGGTCAATTGACTGGGGTGCCATGAGCGCAGCCGGAATGATCACGGTGGCACCGCTGGTACTGTTCGGAATCATTTCTCAAAGGCATCTAGTGCGTGGATTGACGATGGGTAGCATCAAATGAGGCCTCGTCGCACGATGACCTGCTGCCTCACCAGTCGCTTACGAGTCTTAGGACAACGAAGGCAGGTGTGTCACGGTGAAGTTGATGACGCATCGCGCACACGACGAGAATTGACCCTTGAAAACTCCCGGGATAATCCCTCACAATCGCAGAACTATGTTGAAACCTTACTCCTGGCTTCTGTTCGATGCCGACGGTACCATTCTCGATTACAACACGGCTGAAACCCATTCCCTGAAAGCAGCTGCCGCATCATTCGGATTCGATGTGAATCCTGAGATTTTGAGTCTTTATCATGAGATTAATTCCGCTCTCTGGGTCGATCTTGAGCGGGGAAATATCACTTCACTCGAGCTCCGGGTTAAGCGATTTGACAGTCTTGCCTCCCGTATGGACTGGGATGTTTCAGCGGTTGATTTCAGCCGGACTTACCTGCGGGAGCTCGGTAACTCGGGATTCATGATTCCCGGAGCGAGGGAAATGCTCGCCGATTTGCCGGGGGATATGCAACGTGCCATTATCACCAACGGTATTAGAGATACCCAGTACGGCCGTTTGAAAACGGCCGATCTGATGAAGGATTTCTCCGAGATCATCATTTCCGAGGAGGCCGGCTCGGCAAAACCGGCGGCGGCATTCTTCGATTACACACTGGACCGTATCGGATTCCCGAAGAAAAAGGACCTGTTGATTATTGGTGATTCCTTAAGTTCGGATATTGCGGGAGGTATCGGATACGGGATCGATACCTGCTGGTTCAATCCTGAAGGCCGTGAGAATGAAACCGGTGTTGAACCTACTTATGAGATTTCCTGCTGGGATGGCCTATTCGAAATCATAAAATAGCAGAATGAAAGGTATCATCAACTCAACGGTGCTTGACTGTTCACTACATATGGTGTAAATTCACAATTGCACAGTTGCGCGAACATGCAACCGTGCAATTGAATTGTGTGGGAGGAAAGATATGCTGCACGATTATGCTCATCTCCAGTATCATCATATGAGGGAAAAGGAACTGTTTAAAGAAGCCATGGAGGCCCGACGGGTTAATATTCTATTGAAAGCTGATCGGGAACGGCGTAGGGAAAACCGGAGACTTCTTGTCTCAGGTTTCTTGCAGGCGATCCGGAAAGCCCAAAGGGCAGCCAGGGATGCACGCAGGACTGCATGGAATGAATCGATGGCGTCGATTCGGGGTCATCAGAGTGGGTCTCCCGCGTTATCGGGAACTTGATATCTTACCTTATCTATTACCGGGAGATACCTATGCCTTTACAGCAAGATTCAACAATGGATGCTTTGAACCGCATCGCCGTTTTCAAGGTGAGTCCCCTCCATGAGATGCTGGTATCACTGGAATCTCTGAGTATGCCCTGGTGCCCACCGGAGCTGGTCGAAGGGGCGGATAAGGTACTTGGCACCAAATTCCGAGATGAGTTGAAGAGTCTCTACATGCCCTTCAATCACGGTGCAATTCTTGCCGAATTCGCTTTTGCCTGGGACAATCATGAAGATATTCCCGGTTTCCTGAAATGGGTGAGGGGAATGAGCGATCAGGATTTCACATGGTATGTCCTGGGACGGCTCCCGGATCTGAAAGGCATGCCGGAATCGATCAACGTCAGCGCAATCAGCGGTATTATTGAGGATTGGGGTAAATCATGCGATGCCCAATGGTATATGGATCTGGGATGGGCTGAAGATGTGGGATCGTTCCGGAGGGCCTTAACCGATCTCTGGGAGCGCTACTGGACCGAGGTCTTCCGGTCCGAGACCCTGCGGCTCAGGGAAACATGGGAGCGAAGTATCCGGGATAAAGGCCGCCTTCTCAGCAGTCTGGGGGGCAGGAGCTTCTATGAGGAACTGTGCCACGGGAAGAAAATTCCCGATCCTTTCCCTGCCGGAATGCCTTATGAAACAGTGGAGTTTGTTCCTTCCTGCCGGATGAATCATTCCCGATCGGTCTACTACTACGGTTGGGGGAAACTGACAGTTATCTATAACTGCTCCTCATCTGATGAAGAGCTGGCTCAATTCAAGCATCTCCGAGAAGATCTGTTGAAGAAATTCAAGAGTCTGGCCGATGAGAAGCGTCTCAAGATACTGAGGCTTGTCGCCATGAATGAAAAAGTTGTGAACGGAAAATGGCTGGCAGCCCACCTCGAGCTCTCCCCCTCAGTGGTCTCCCGGCACCTTTCCCAGCTCAAGTCAGCCGGATTTATCGACGAACACAGCAGTGATAACAGAAATATTACATACAGTATCAAGTGGGATCCGGTCCGGAAGCTTGGGGAACACCTCGAAGCCTTGATCCTGGAGATTCCCTCGGAACGGTCGGGCTAAGAGTCTGTCGGACTTAACCATTCCGGACCGATTTTCGCCCTTTTCTCCCGCTGCGGCGTTGGCAAAATGCTCATTTGGCCTGGTCGCAAGCTGCGCTTGCTGCTCGGCCCTGCGTCCTGGCCCAGCTAAACTCCGCTTTTGCCGCCTTGCATCGGGAAAAAATCATCGAAAATCATCTCGAAAGCCCCAAGTCCGACAGACTCTTAAAGCGGGTACCCCAGGTTCTTCAGATCCTCGATTGATCCGACGGCGTTCAGGTGCAGAATGAATTTGCCCCCTGCAGCTTCCCAGGGTTCTTTTATCTTCAGCCGATCGTCGATGAGGATCGGAGTCTTCTCTTCCAAATGATGTTCTTCCAACCAAAGGAGAGCGAGATCGGCCTTGTTCCGGGACATACCCGTAATGACATGAACATCGGCTCCGAGTTCCCGTTCACACCAGGATCGTTTCTGAGGTTCGGCCCATTTTCCCATAGGCAGGCCGGTTAGAATCACAGGGCTGCAATATTTAACAGTCGACCATAAATCCCGGCCATCGGGTATCCAGTCCAACCTGTCGTAGAACCCCCTTGTCCTGGCAATAGCGGGCCACATGCGCCGGGGATGGAGTTCTGAGGGATCCTTCCCGGTGGCTCGGCGCACTCCGGCATCGAAATCCACAAGAACACCGTCAAGATCCACGAAGAGCTGAAATTGATCGGTACTCATGATTACTCCAGCCGTTCGGCAATCACCGGAAGTGATATCAGCGTATGCTTCATCTGTTCTTCGGAGATGTCCCGATGGGTGACGAATCGGAAAATTCCGCCCTCCGGCGGATAAGTCAGAATATCTGCTTCTTCCAGAAGTGACAGGAATTTCATATCGATGTCGGCTCTTTCGGAAGTGTTACCCCTGTGTAGGCTGAGAAATACCATATTGATGTCCGGCTCAGGGTTGCATACCTCAAAAGGTTCGAGAGCGGAGAATGCTTCAGCCAATGCTCTTGCTTTCAGGTGGTCCTCGCCGAGACGCGGTCGCTCTTCTTCCAGGGCCACCAATCCGGCGGCGGCAAGAATCCCGGCCTGTCTCATTCCCCCGCCCATTATTTTTCTCTTGTAGAAGGCCTTCTCGATAAAATCTTTTGGACCGCAGAGAAGGCTGCCCACCGGTGCACCCAGGCCTTTAGAAAGGCAGAACATCAGTGAATCTACTTCGGCAGCAATCTCCGCCGGATCCACGTCGAGGAAGACGGCAGCATTGAACAGTCGTGCACCGTCGAGATGAACAGGTAATCCCGAAGCCGCGGCTCCTTTTTTTACTTCAGCCATACTTCTCACAGGCTGGACGGTACCGTCGGAAAGGGCGTTCTCAAGGCATATGAGTGAGGGTTCGGGAAAGTGCTGATCCGGCCCCGGACGTATTCTGGGAGCGAAGTCGGACCATTCGGCCCAATTCGTTGAAACCGGAACGAAGGGCCTGAGAAATGCACCGCTGATATGTGCCGAGGCCCCCGCCTCGTGCTGAATGATGTGCGAGTTCTCGTTGAGGTAGACTTCGCCGCCTTTGTACACCCATGTGAACAGGGCCAGCTGGTTGGCGAATGTGCCCGAGGGGGTGAACAGCGCCGCTTCCTTGCCGGTAATCTCGGCGGCCCGGTGTTCGAGGGCAATCAGTGTGGGGTCTTCGCGGAGGACGTCGTCTCCCACTTCGGCTTCGGCCATGGCCTTACGCATGGCGGGTGAGGGGAGTGTAACGGTATCGGAACGAAAATCGATCATAATGGA
>JAUVIY010000315.1 GCA_030592625.1 Spirochaeta sp.
ATCCACTCGGAGAAAAAATTCCCCAGCTGCCCGGATACCGGTGGATAAAAGCCTCTTCTGAGATTTTCCAGAGCGAAATATTCGGCTGACCAACCAAAGGGAATATACTGGAGCCACATATCACCAATATCCTCAGCCGTCATGCTCGAGCCAGCCCGATCGGCCGCTTTGAGAACCGCCAGCTCGAAGGTGATATCGTCATTCAGGGTCTCGGGCTTCTTGATATATCCATTCAAACGGTCTCCGTAGACCTTACGGAGAGTTTTTCCTGTATACCCTTCCAGAGCGGTTCCGTAGGATCCACCGGCGATCTGTCCGTTCCATCCTCCCAGAATCTTCTTATCGAGATTGTGCACATCCGGGGCATCATCGCTCTCCCCCCGAAAAGAGGCGCGGATGGCCTCCCAGGTTTCCGGCCTGTCGTACTTGTGCATCGGATGCGAGCGGTCCGGAGGCGCTTCGATCAGTCGTTTCATAATTTGACCGGAAAGCCTTTCCAGAACATCAAGCTTTTCTTCCGCCAGACTTTTCAGGGCCGGTTGAATCAGCTTCTCTGCTTCGGTGACATCGAATCCCCGGTTGTACAGGCTTGAATCATGGCAAGATACAAACTCTCGGGAGCGCGGGATCCGGGTACCTGACTCGACCAGAATAGTTTGAGATGACCCTGACGGGATTTTAACACACTATCGATTCCCGACCAGTCACCGGGTTGCTCGTCGAAGTCCACAGGTGACGCGTTATGCAGCTTTCCGAATTCGTATTCCCATGCTCTCATGTGGTTCTCCCGGCTGAAATGAGCTGATATGAAATGATAATGGATGGAACCAGGTGATGTCGAAAACTCTCGTTTGCCTGCCGATTCTCAGAGCATAACGCTATCAGAATGCGAGCATTCCGGTACATCATCTGCAAATCGATTTTCTCCCGCCGCTGTCATCTACAGGAGTCACTTCAGTTCATTTCATAAAAAAGTGATTCCGGTGATCATGCAAACAGGTTAACATCCAAAGGAAGACCAATGACTCGAATAACCGGCAGTCTCTGGATCTTTTTTACACTCATTGTCATAGCAGCCCTTACCGGATGCCGCATGGTTTCTGTACCTGCAGCCGAGAAAGGGGTTATGGATCTGCGAACCTGGGATTTCTCTGCTGATAATTCGGTTATGCTGATTGGCGAGTGGGGATTCCAATGGAAGGAATTCAGTTCACCTGAGACAATTCAAACTCATACCGATTTCATCGAAGTCCCCGGAAAATGGAACGGATATAACAATAATGGCCGGGATGTTCCCGGCAGCGGGTATTCCACTTATAACCTGACCATACTCATGCCGGAGAACCCTGAACCCCTGGCATTGCGGATCAAGACTATTAAAACAGCCTATACCCTTTACGCCGACGGTGAGCAAATTGCAGCCGTCGGCCGACCGGGTGTCGATGCTGCTTCTTCGGTCCCTCGATATGAGTCGGTTATTGCCGACTTCACGAAGGTTGGGGACCGACTTGAGCTGGTGATGCATGTATCCAATTACCATCACCGCGACGGCGGTATCTGGGATCCCATAGAGTTGGGAACAGAGTCGGAGATTCGAAAGATTCACGATTACTCCCATACCAACGAAATCCTGGTCATCAGCTGCATCGTCATCATGGGGTTCTATCACCTGACGCTGTATGCCCTGCGCCGGAGGAATCCCGCTACCCTGTATTTCGGAATCCTCTGCATCATCATCGCGATCCGCACCCTCACTGTCGGCGACAAATACGCGTTCACCATACTTCCAGGAGTACCCTGGGAAATCCTGCATAAACTCGACTATCTCAGCTTCTACACAGCGGTTCCCCTGTTCCTGCTGTACCTGAGGTCGATGTTCCCAAGGGATTTCTCCAAGAAAGTGGTAAAAATCACCATGATTCTCGGCGCTGTGTTCTCCCTGTTCGTATGCGTTACACCTGCCCGGATCTACACCTGGTCGGTCCAGGTATATCAGGCGATAACGGTGATGGCGTTTCTTTATGCAGCCGTCGTCCTCACCCAGGCCATTCGAAAGAAGCGGGAAGGCTCGGTGATACTCGCTATCGGTTTCCTGCCGCTCTTCGTTCTGATAATCAACGATATCCTTCATGCCAACCAGATAATCATCACCGGCTATTACCAGCCCTGGGGGATGCTGACTTTTCTATGCTTCCAGGCCTTCATTATCGCCAGGCGTTATGCCACAACTCTGCATACAACCGAGAAGCAGGCGGTCGAACTGAGCCGCGAAATCAGGGAACGAAAGAGACTGCACGACGAGTTGGAACTCAGCCATGAACAATTTGCCGAATCCCGCCTCGGCACCATTATGGGTCTGGTGAAGCTGGCGGAATTCCGGGATGAGGATACGGGCACCCACCTGGAGCGCATCCAGGAGTACAGCCGCCTTCTGGCTGCGGCTCTGGCGGATCATGCCGGGTATAAGGGGTACATCACCGGGGAATATGTTCACGACATCCACCAGTCGTCCATCCTTCATGACATCGGCAAAGTGGGTGTCCCCGATGCCATCCTGCTGAAACCCGGCCCACTGACCCCCGAGGAGTTCAAGGTCATCAAAAAACATACCATTAACGGCGGCGACACAATCCGCAACATTGAGAGCCGGATCAGCGTGCCTTCCTTTCTGTCCCTGGGCCGGGAAATTGCATACAGCCATCATGAAAAGTGGGATGGAAGCGGTTACCCTCAAGGGATCAAGGGCCGGAACATACCCCTGTCGGCCCGAATCGTCGCCCTTGCAGATGTATATGACGCCGTCACGTCGAAACGGCCGTATAAGGAAGCCTACACTCACAGCTATGCAGTGAGTGTCATCAAGAAAGGAAAGGGTGATCATTTTGACCCGGATATCGTCGACATTTTCATGTTACTCGCCGACAGGTTTGAATCGATCAGAAAAGAAATCAGTCTATAACCGCCCTACCGGACTTTACCATACAGGCCACATTAATTCACCCCCATGTAAAAAAATTTTAGATTCAAGGAGATCCAGTCAAAATCCGAAATTGACGGATTCGGAAGTTGGCTTTACAATATTGTGATCATAAAAAAAAGGAGATTTATTAATAATGAGTATTACCAATAGGCACAGATGTATTTCAATTCTGGCACTTATGCTTTTTTCTCTATCAATAACGAACACCTTTGGTGAAACCAATGAATACCGAGTTGTTTGGTCAGATGATCCTGCTACTGCAGCAATTATCGGATGGACTCAGTCAGGAGGCAGTAATCCGCATATTGAATGCGGCCTGAAAGACGATGGTTCCGACTGGAGAGAGTTCGAAGTTTCATTTACAACTACCTTTGATAATAAACTTCATGCTGAAGGAACTCCCCTTATCAGCAATTTTGTTCAGCTTTCAGGATTGCAGCCTGATACAGCCTACTATTTCAAAGTGGTCGATTCAGACGGCAGCAGTGAACGGATGTGGTTTAAAACCGCACCTGACAGCCCTCATCCGTTTGTTTTTATAATGGGGGGCGATACGCGGACAAATGGGGATCCCCGTCGTCACGGGAATATACTCGTAAGTAAAATACGTCCTCTTTTTATAGCTCATGGCGGGGACTATATGGCTGACTGCAGTAATGATGAATGGCGTCAGTGGCTGGATGAATGGCAGCTGAC
>JAUVIY010000164.1 GCA_030592625.1 Spirochaeta sp.
GAATACGGGATGCCCCTGGTGGGAGGACTCAGCGGCGCCTGCACCGTCCTGAATACCGGCATGCGGGTGCGCATCGACGGCGGGAACGGCTTGGTGACTGTGCTGGACGGTGAACGGGAACCGGCCGCTGTCTGACTAGCGTTTGTCCAGCTGAACCAGGATGACGGCCACATCCGAGGAACGCACTCCCGGAACCCGTGAGGCCTGACCCACGCTCACCGGACGGATGACTTTCAGTTTCTCCCTGGCCTCGGAGGAGAGACCCGGTACGGTTTCCCAGTCGGTTTCCGGGGGAATGGTGACGTTTTCCATCTTCCGGAAGCGCTGGACATGGCGCTCCTCGCGTTTGAGATAACCTTCGTATTTCACATCAAGTTCAATCTGCTTCAGCCAGTCGGCGGCGGCGCCGGTTCCCAGAGCCGGTTCCACTTTTATCAGGTCCGGAAGGCTCACTTTCGGATCCCGGAGTAGATGTTCAAAACTGACACCGCCTTTGCGGGAAGCCCATGGGGGGGATGCGGCTTCAGCTTCGGTAAGGGTGCGCTTTCTCAACAGCTCACGGATCTCGTCAATTCTTGCGCACTTGGCTTCGAAACGTTCAATAGCCTCCGGGCCATGAAGGCCTGCATCAACCCCTTTGGCAAATAGACGGCAATCGGCGTTGTCATGGCGCAGGGCGATGCGGTGCTCGGCACGGCTGGTGAACATCCGGTAGGGTTCTTCGGTTCCCAGGGTCACCAGATCGTCAATCATAACACCGATGTAGGCCTCGGCCCGATCCAGGATTAGAGGCACTTTGCCCTGGAGACGCATGGCGGCGTTGATTCCCGCCATCAGGCCCTGGGCTGCGGCCTCTTCGTAACCGCTTGTGCCGTTGGTCTGCCCGGCAATAAAGAGGTTTCGCAGGCGCTTGGCTTCCAGTGCAGGAGTGAGGTTCGTCGGATTCATATAATCGTACTCCACGGCGTATCCCGGGCGCATGATTTCCGCATGCTCCAAGCCGGGAACGCTGCGGATGTATTCCTCCTGAGCATCCTCGGGCAGACTGGTGGAAAGACCGTTAAGGTACATTTCCTCGGTCTCCATACCCTCGGGCTCGACGAATACGTGATGCCGTACCCTGTCGGGGAACTTCACCACCTTGTCTTCGATGGAAGGACAGTATCGTGGGCCATTCCCTTCGATGCGGCCGGAGAACAGCGGGGAGCGCCCCAGATGGCTGCGGATGATTTCGTGAGTCCCCTCGGTGGTATAGGTGATATAGCAGGGAAGCGCAGGCCGGTCCAGATTCTTCCGGCCGAAGCTGAAGGGAAACACCTCGTCATCACCGAACTGGATTTCCATCTTTTCCAGATCCAGGGAGCGGCGGTGAACCCGGGCCGGGGTGCCGGTTTTCAGCCGGCCGACATCGAAACCCATCTCCCGGAGACGGTCTCCCAACCCCTGGGCGGCCGGCTCACCGATGCGGCCGCTCAGGCTCTCGTACTCACCGATGAAGATTTTAGCGTTCATAAAAGTGCCGGTGGTGAGTACCACAACATCGGCGGTGATGCGCCGGCCACGTTCGGTGATAACGCCGGTAACCTGAGTATCGCACCAGGCGGCAGGATCTGCTCCGCCCTTTACCGGAGGGCCTGAAAGCGGGCCCGTCAGGAGGTCAACAACCGTGTCCTGGAAAAGCTCAAGATTTCGCGTGAGTTCCAGGGTATGCTTGGCCTTCTGCCGGTACGCAGGCTTGTCTGCCTGGGCCCTGGGCGCCTGAACCGCCGGGCCCCGGCTTCGATTAAGAACTCGAAACTGAATCATGGTATCGTCGATAATTCGACCCATCTCGCCCCCGAGGGCGTCGATTTCCCGCACCATATTGCCCTTGGCCAACCCGCCGATAGCGGGATTACAGGAGAGTTGTCCGATAGTATCCAGATTCTGGGTCACCAGTATTGTCGAATAGCCGAGACGGGCGAGAGCCAGACCCGCCTCGATGCCGGCATGACCGGCACCCACTACAAGGGCATCATAATCCATGCTGCGAACATTAATATTTTGGCCCGGAATCGACAAGAGGGACCTTCGAATAGTCTAGAATCCTGATAGGGGACCATTATGGATGAAAAAATGCTGCGTAACAACCTGGGTGAAATGCTGGGCGACGGCGCCGCCCATATCGGAATCGAAAGAGCCCTCGAAGGTTTCCCGGTGGATCGAGCCGGAGAACGGTTCGAACCTCTGGAACACTCCATGTGGATGCTCGTGGAACATCTGCGTATCGTCAACCGGGATCTGATTGACTGGGTGGCAGCCGATAAGTATGAAGCAAAGCCCTTCCCTTCCGGGTACTGGCCCGCACCCGAACCACCGTCCCCCAAAGTCTGGGAGAAGGCGATAATCTCAATCGATCGGGATATGAATGTGATGAAGGGTTGGATCGATGATACAGGTTTCGATATCACCGCTCCCCTGAAGCGGCACTCTTCCCATTCAGCTTTACGGGAAATCCTGCTTACTATTGCCCACAACGGATATCATATCGGGCAGATGGTGGATTTACGGGCCCTGCTGGGGGTACCGGTGAAAGATTATTAATAAACCTGACATACTGATGTCAGGTATCTCCGGCTAGAATGATTCAAAATATTCGTTTCCGGAGGATACAATGGGAAAAATGATTGCCGCCTGTGGACTGGATTGTGCTGTTTGTCCGGCCTACATCGCCTGGAAAACTGACGATCAAGCCCTACGGGTAAAAACAGCCGCCGAATGGACGGTACAGCACGGTTTTGATGCAAAACCCGAAATGATCAATTGCGTGGGCTGCATGACCGCCGCTGAAGGTCCGAGAGTCGGGCACTGCGGCGAATGCGAATATCGAAAATGTGTGAGGGAAAAGACACTGACCTCTTGCGCCGTCTGTGCCGACTATCCCTGCGACAGCCTGAAGGGCTTTCACGTTCAAGTGCCTCACGCGAAGACGAATCTCGAATCCTTACGCTGATTCGATGCCGGGCTCGAATCCCGTAGAAAGGTTCACCGGTGAGGTATAATCCTCCTAAGGGGAGCCCCACATGAGAATCGACAGGTTGTATGCCATCACCCTCCTGTTGATGAACCGGGAGAAAATTACCGCCCGGGAGATTGCCGAACGCTTTGGCGTTTCAGTACGGACAGTGTACCGGGATATCGACACATTGGATCTCGCGGGCATCCCGGTGATTACCTACCCCGGAATCGGCGGAGGCATCGGTCTGATTCCAGAGTATCGCCTCGACGGCGGTTACTTCACCAGGGTAGAACTTAGAGACCTGGTGGCCACCCTGGAGGGTATCGCTCCCATTCTGTCGGAAACCACGCTCCCGGTAACAGTTGGCAAGGCCGGCGCCCTCAGCAGGCAATCACCGATTCGAGGTACCGATGAGGACAGCCCGGTAAGCATCGATCTCACAGGATGGCGGGAACACCCAGGCTGGAAAGACTGTATATCCCTTCTGATCGGGGCGATCCGAGCCAAGCGGGCGGTCGTCTTCGCTTACACCTCCCTCAAGGACCAGCGTCTCGTCCGGGAAGTCGAGCCCCTGAGGGTCGTCTTCCGCAACAGCAATTGGTACCTGTCGGCCTGGTGCCGCCTCCGCGAGGACTATCGATGGTTCACCATATCCCGGATAGAGAACCTTCGACGACTCGAATCGTCCTTCGACCGACGTCGCAGGCTGGAGGAAGCCCCTCGGGACGAAGCCTTCGGAGAGCCGACACTTCCCATTCACATCGCCCTCACAGTGAAAGGAGCCGCCAAGGCCGTTGATTATATCCACCCTGATTCACTGATCCCCGACGGAAATCGGCAGACGGTTGTCCTGAATTGGCCGGCTAACGAATGGCTTTACGGCTTTCTCCTGAGTCTCGGACCCGAAGTGGAAGTGTTGGAACCCGTTGAAATCCGTCTGGAGTTAAAAAGCCGTATACAAACCGCCCTTGGACGTTATTGCGATCCGGGTTAGGTATTCGTTATTTCGCAGCGGCCATTTCGGCGGCAGTTGGAGGATCAGCTCCCTGTCTGGCACAGTTCAGGCTTGAGGCCTTCACTGCGAAGCGTACCACGTCCAGAGCTTCGTCACGATTGAGCTCACTGGCGGTTCTGGCCGACAGGCGCCCCATTTCATGCAATCTGACCAATAGGGCGGCGTGGAAACTATCTCCGGCACCGATGGTGTCCTTCACGTCCACCCAGTATTCGGGAGTCTCGACTCGGTGAGACGACCCGAGCAGCACGGCACCATCTTTGCCTCGGGTCATCACGACGATTCCGGCACCTCGTGCAAGCCAATCCCTGGCACTTTCTTCCGCCGGACGCTCCGGATAGAGCCATGCCAAATCCGCACTGCTCACCTTGACGATGGTGGATAGGCCTGCAAGTTCTTCCATCTCAGCGGTATAGGCCGGCTTGTCGGTTACCATCATAGGCCTGACGTTGGGATCAAAGGAGATAGCCCGCTTACCCGATTCCCGGCGGATGAGGGTTTTAATGGTTTCGGCCTGGGGTTCGAGGATCAGGGAGATGGAACCGAATTCGATGCACTCGATAGAGTCCGGCAGGGATTCGGGGATGTCGACGGAACTGAGATTCCGGTCGGCGGTGTTTTCGGTATAGAAGGCATAGCGGGGTTCTTCGCCGTCTTCAATTTTTACGAATGCCAATGTGGAGAGACGATCGGAGCGCCGGGTGAAGGAAGTATCCACCCCTTCGCTGCTCAGACGGTTAAAAAGCATGTCTCCGAAGAAATCCCGGGAAATTTTTCCCAGGAATCCCACCGGCGCACCCAGGCGGGCTGCAGCGATTGCCAGATTGAAGGGGGATCCGCCGGTACAGGGGGCGTATTGCAACTCGTCACCGGGTTGAGGGACGAAATCGATAAGGGCTTCACCACAGCTGACAATCATACTACAAACCTCCGCATCTCTCGGTTATACCCGGAAATTCCCCTGTCCGTCAGGACCTGAAGTGCTGATGTGCGCATGAAGACGGGCAATATCTACCTGAAGTGAGGCCGTGTACTCTCCACTTCGACGTTCGATCCGAATAACATGTCCGTCCTCTTCCATCGTAACTTCAATTTCATTCGTACCGAATGCCGGATGAGTGTTGCGGAATTCCATCAGCTTCAGCAGGCGTTTTACCACCGGCCGCTGCAGCTCATGTTCGGCTTCCTCAATACTGTAACCATGGCGATTGATATCCCGACCCTGCCGGGTCCGTTCCACGAGGTCGACGTCATTCGAACCGGCGAACAGACCGACGTAATACACCTGGGGTATGCCGGGAGCAAAGAACTGGACCGCCCGGGCCGCCAGGTATGCATCGTCATCCTCCCCGACAGCGGAATAATAAGTACAGTTGATCTGGTAGAGGTCCAGATTTCCATATATTGCCGAAGAATAGCGCCGGTTCACGTTGGATCCCTTCTCGTACAGGGCGTTCACCGTGTATTCGATCTGATCTTGTGTCAGAAGGTCGGCTACATCCACAATACCGATACCGTCATGGGTGTCCAGGGTGGTGATGCAATTCCGGGGGCAGTTTGTGAGCCAATCTTTCAGAGGCTCGCCATTGCCGGAATACAGAGCGAACAGCAGCAGCATGGGCAGGGCAAAATCGTAGACCGGCAGATCCCAACCCGCCAGACGTTCCTGGTATGAATGATGTTCATGAACCTCGGGTAGAAGTTCCACCCCGAAGGGCGCGGCTATGGCCTTGCATCGCTCAAAAAGCTCGATGATTTCCGGTTCTTCGAAGAAGAAACGGGTTCCAGGCTTCTTGGTGGCATAACCGGCAGCATCCAGCCGGACCAGGCGGATACCACGGTGACTGCAGAGAGCCTTGAGCTCCTCTTCGAGCCAGGCACGGCCTGTATCGGAGAATACATTAATATCAATCTGCTCCTCGCTGAAAGTGCACCAGGTATCTCTGGTGGTACCGTCTGTAAAGGTGACCGGGATCCAGGGATTCCGAGGTTTGCGGGTATAGATCCGTTCCCGATCTTCTGTGGGAACACCGTTCGGATAGAGGCGGTCTACGGGTATAAAGAGACCGTCCCATGGAGAGTCCGCCCCCTTTTCCCTCCAGTCAAGAAACCACATGGAGAGAACCGAGACATGGTTCAACATGAAATCCACCGTCAGATCAAAATCATCTCCC
>JAUVIY010000333.1 GCA_030592625.1 Spirochaeta sp.
ATCACAGGCGCGGCATTTGTTGTAGCCGGTGTTGTAGGGATATTCAAGAACCGGAGATAAGCCTGGCTGCCGTTATTTAGGGCCGATCCCAAACGACTCGAAATCCGCTGCTCCAAGCAAGACGCAGTGCTCACACCCCCGCAGGATACAAATCAGCTTGCCGACACCCAGCCCTTTTTCTCGAATTCCCTCATGATGAGTTTGTAAATGATCTTCGGCAGCTTCAAGAACGCATACGCGAAATCGGATGGTGAGAATATTCCCGCAGTATGCACCTTTTTCAAGATATGACGGAATTGCGCGGGATTATAGAAAATGCTTCGTATCTTGTTTCTTATCTGTCTCAGGTCGGTCAGGCTGTACGTATCCGAGTAGACCGGACCTCCTGTTGAATCACAGTAATATCCGGGTGTGTTCTCGACTATCTCTTTCAACGGAGAGAATTTTTCCACCCTCAGCTTCTGGAAACTGATCGAATCCAGTTTCAATTCCTTGGCGAATTGACCGATGTAGACCATCTCTTCTTCCGTCTCGCCGATATTGCCGTAGATGAAATAGCCATGGATGTAGAAGTTGAACTTGTTAAATACGGCAAACGCATCCCTGACCTGCTGCTGGTTAAAGCCCTTGCTGAGCTGCTCCAGGATATGGTCGTGAGGCGATTCAATGCCCATGAGCAGAACCTTGAACCCGGCCTTGACCGCCAGTTTGAGCAGCTTCGGATTCTTCGAGATCTCGATCCGGGTCTGGACAAGAAATGTCTTCTTGATCCCGTTTTCAATGATCATCTCGCAGAGTTCTTCGCTTCGCCTGGGATTCGTGAAGAAGTTGTCGTCACTGAACAGGACGACATCTGCGGTAACGCTCTTCAGCTCCTCGATGACAAGATCAAGGGGCCTCTCCGTATATTTCCTCTTCTGGCCCAGGGGATTGAGGCTGAATGTGCAGAACTTGCAGTTGTACGGGCACCCCCTGGAAGTCAGCACTGTATCGAAGGTGAACCTCGCTACCTTGGCGCCGTTCTGCACCCAGTGGTATTCGTGACGACGCATCGACCTGTCGGGATAAGCGGTGCCCAGGACTTCCGGGAGAGGTCTGTTTTCGTTGTGTACTATTGATCCGTTCTCTCGATATGAAATGCCGAGGATTTCTCTGGAGGAAACACCATTGATGATCTCTCTTATCGTATCCTCTCCCTCACCCCTGACGACGAAATCGATATTGGGGCATCTCTCCAGAAGTGTTTCGACCTCCTCCGTCGCCTTGCTTCCTCCAACCACCGTG
Source organism: Spirochaeta sp. (assembly GCA_030592625.1). GTDB lineage: Bacteria > Spirochaetota > Spirochaetia > DSM-2461 > DSM-2461 > UBA2779. Next base: position 1,285 of record JAUVIY010000333.1, read on the forward strand.
ATAACATCATCCGGCAGCGCGGAAATCAGATCGCAGACCTCATTGAACTGCGTGTCCCACATGATCCCGATGCATATAAGGTCTATCTCTTCCCTGATGAAATCGGACAATACCCTGGCATCCTGGTATTCCCTGTCGTACCTCAGGTCGAGGAATGTGATCTTTCCGACAAGATCCTTCATGTTTGTCATTATGTATTCCAGGCCGGTAGGAGGAAAGACTCCCATCGTTGCGGTGGAATCCTTGAAATAGGGGTACAGTGCGAGTGCGTGCTTATATGCCATTTTTTCAGATCTTTCTTTTTGACATGCGGGTTCACGGCAATGACAAGGTTCAGAAGTATCGCAAGCGATGATAGGATTTCAAACGATTCTCTTCCGACCTGTGTAACCTATGCACTAATGAAGAAAGGATATCAATGGTTATCAGAATATGCTTCCGTTGAGAAAACATCAGATATTAGAAGCAGGCAACGCTACTTTAATTTTTCTTCTCCGCGGGATTGTAAGGCTCTATCTTCTCTACCTTCAGGGAATAGCCAGTCAGAATATCCTCCCTGCCATCGACATAGTCGAGTTCGTAGCTGGACGAATCTATATGCATCGTTCCCGTCACCCAGATCGCATCATAGAGCGAGCGGCTGTTATACGGTTCTTCCGTGGTCACATACACGATCTGAAGGGGAATAGGGGGCGGAACGTGGATGCAGGCGCCTACATATGGCACCAGAAGCATGGAAATGACCTTGTCATCCTTGAATTCGAGTGGAAGCGAGAAGCCAGCCATACGTATTAGTTTGCCGTCGAGCTCCTTGACGGGTGGAAAAAAAGCCGGATCGTACTGCAGCCCGAATGTCGTATTGGCCCCCAGAATCGTTCCTTTCCTGACCTCAGCCCGGGTCACCGATGCAGGAATCAGATGCTCCCAGTCGATAAGTCTCGGCTCCGTTTCCGTGCTTTGTTTCGGCTCCTCAGTCTGCTCCGCTTCTGCAAGGCCCAGACAAACCAGGGTGGCCAGGCCGATAGACAGTATCTTGATCGATTTAAAGATCATATCCGGTATCACGCTCCTCTCAAGTCTGTACTGCCATCCCGTCCGCCAGCGAATAGCGGTATGCGCGGATCGAAGGTACCAGTCCCGACACGAATCCGGCAACGACTACCATTCCGAGAATGATGAGATCACGCGACGTAAGGGATTCGATCGGCAGGTAGAGCCCATATTGCGCCTCGACGAGCGGGCGCCCGGCGTAGAGGGCGGCGTAGAGCAGGGCTACTCCCAGGATGGCGCCCAGCAGCGCCAGCAGGACTGCTTCCAGCACGAACAGCCCGAGAATATGAGCAGGCCTCGCCCCGACTGAACGCAGGATCGCCATCTCACGGCGCCGTTCGTTGAGCCCGGCCATGATCATGGTCAGCATTCCCATAAGCCCGACCAGGACCACCATGATGGAAATCACCATCAGGGCGGATTCAGCGGTGTCCATCGTGTCCCAGAGTTCCTGGAGCGTCACGCCGGGAATGATCGCCGACAACGATTCGTCGCGGTAGGTGTTGATATTCCTTTGCAGGCCGAATATTGCGATCTTCGTTTTCATGCCTACCATGAAGGCCGTTATCGATCTCGGCGTCAAATCCATCTCCAGCGCTTCCTCGGCGCTGACACGGTCCCCCGGGAGCTGCGCCCCCCCGGCCCAGTCGACATGGATCGCCTCGATACCTTCCAGGCTGACATGCACGGTCCGGTCGACGGGCGTCCCGGTACGGCTCAGGATCCCGGTCACACGGAATGGCTTGTCATCATGATCCGATGTTCCGATACTCCGCAGGCCGTGGGCGATGACGATCTCATCTCCTACCTTATGTCCGAGCTTGCGCGCCACCTCCGCGCCCAGAACAGCATCGAAGACATCCGAAAATGGATTGCCCTTAGAGAACGAGAGCGGCTTCTGCGCATAGCGATAATGCCTGAAGTAGCTGTCATTAGTTCCCAGCACACGGTAGCCCTGATATGAATCTCCAAGCGAAAGCGGAATGCTCCATGCCACGGTCGGTGAAGCAGCCACCTTCTTATACGTCTCCCACGAGACGTTAGCGGTAGCGTTTCCGATACGGAACACCGAAT
>JAUVIY010000110.1 GCA_030592625.1 Spirochaeta sp.
GATCTGAATGCCTGGGGTCTCTGCGGAGCGGACGCCGGTATCCTGAGAGCGGAGAGCGCCTCAGGATCAGCTGATGAGAACAGAACGGGCAGAGTCGAGTCACTGGATACCCGTCCGTTTGAAATCCTCTGGGACAGCGGCTATACACCGGTGTTCGCTCCTCCGGCAACCGACAGTCTGGGACGGGGTATCAATATAAATGCTGATGAAGCCGCCCTGGCCCTGTCTGCTGTATTCAAAGCAGATCAGCTCGTTTTCATATCCGATGTTCCAGGCGTTCTGGACGGATCCCGGGTCATCAGGCATCTCACACCTGGAGTTACCGAGGAGAAAATTGGAGCTGGAGTTATCAACGGCGGAATGATTCCAAAAGTAAGATCGGCCGTCAGGGCATTGGACGAAGGCGTCGGCGCTGTATTTATCGGAGATTATACAAATCCGGGCGACCTGGGGAGGATTCTCTCCGGCATGCATGGGACGCTCATAGATTCAGGAGGTGAGAAATGACAGGTGACGCCATAGTCAGGAATCCGCCGTTACCGAAACAGTATGGAGAAGAGCTTCTGGTTTTTGATCATGGAGAAGGATGTCGACTCATCGATCGTACAGGGCGAAGTTACCTGGACATGGGATCGGGGATTGCCGTCAATTCCCTGGGACACGGCCGAACAGATCTGGCCGATATAGCCGCGCAGCAGATGCGGAAACTGGTGCATGTATCGAATCTCTTCGCCACTGAACCGCAGTTGGAACTGGCCGAAAAGATGATAAACGTACCGGTGCCGGGTAGGGCTCAAGCGTCTTTCGAAGCGGTCCACTTCGGTAATTCGGGAACCGAAGCGAATGAAACCGCAATCAAATACGCTCGGCTTTATTCAAAAACACACCGGGGAGAGGGATACCACCGGCTTATCGCATTTACCAATAGTTTCCACGGTAGAACCATGGGAGCCTTGAGCCTCACGGCGAACCCGGCTTACCGGGAGCCTTTCGGACCTCTTATACCCGGAGCGGAGATTCTGCCTCTGAATGACACTAAAGCCCTCAAGGCGGCTCTGGACGAAACCGTGGCTGCCGTGATGGTGGAACCGATACAGGGAGAAGGCGGGCTTCACATCGTCAGCCGGGATTTCTCCCGAACCCTCAATTCACTCTGCAGAGAAAATGACGTACTGCTCATTGCCGATGAAGTGCAGACCGGCATGGGACGCTGCGGCACACTGTTCGCCAGCGATCTTGTAGACCTCGAGCCGGACATCATAACGCTGGCAAAACCTCTTGCCGGAGGGCTTCCCCTCTCAGCGGTCCTGATAACGGCTGAAGTGAATGCCCTGCTGAAGCCGGGCCATCATGCCACCACTTTCGGCGGCGGTCCGGTTACAACGGCGGTGGCCTCGGCTGTGTGGGACATTTTAACCGATCCGGCCTTTCTGGCGGAAACCCGCCGGAAGGGAAAACTACTGGAATCCATGCTTGCCGAAGAACTGAAAGAACTCGGAATCGATGGGGAAGTCCGTGGTGCAGGCTTACTGAGGGGTCTGCGGCTGGACGGTGAAGATTATAACGGTGCCTGGTGCTCCCGGATCATCGGTGAGGCGAGGGAAGAAGGACTGATTATTCTGAAAACCGGCGTCGACGTGCTGCGCCTGGCACCGCCTCTGGTAATCAGTGACGAGGATTTGGCGGAGGGCGTCAGCCTTCTGTTCGATGTCATCAAAAAAAATCTGTAGAAGAAATAAAGGAATGATATGAAAAACGACGGAAAAGCTGAGAAAATCTGCCTGGCCTATTCGGGAGGACTGGACACATCCATCATCATGCCCTGGCTCAAGGAGAACTACGATAATCCGGAAATAATCGCAGTTTGTACTAACGTAGGCCAGGAAGAAGACTGGGATGCGGTAGAACACAAGGCATACGCCTCAGGTGCATCAAAATACCACCTGGTAGACTGCCGGGATGAATTCGTTACCGACTACCTCTTTCCCATGGCCAGGGCCGGAGCCATTTACGAAGGCCAGTACCTGCTTGGCACATCCATCGCCCGGCCTCTTCAAGCCCGCAAGCAGGTGGAAATCGCCCTGGACGAAGGGTGCGACGCTCTTGCACACGGGTGTACCGGGAAGGGCAACGATCAGGTTCGTTTTGAACTCACTTACAAGGCTCTGGCGCCTCAGCTCAAAGTGATCGCCCCCTGGCGGATCTGGGATATCCACAGCCGGGAGCAGGCCATCACATATGCCGAAGAGCACAATCTCGATCTCGGCGAGATCAGCCGGGAAAACATCTACAGCAGGGACTGGAATGTCTGGCACATGAGTCATGAGGGCGGACGTCTTGAAGATCCCTGGAATGCACCGGAAGAATCCATGTTCCGCCTGACAAAAAGCGCTCAGGAAGCCCCGGATGAGGCTACCGAGGTTACCATTGATTTCGATAAGGGGTTTCCGGTAGGTATCGCCGGGGAGAAAATGAAGCCTCTGGCCCTGCTGTCCAGATTGAATGAATTGGCCGCGGACAACGGCATCGGCCGGGTGGATATCGTGGAAACCCGGATGGTGGGTATGAAGAGCCGGGGAGTGTACGAGACTCCAGGAGGAACCCTGCTCTATAAGGCCCTGCGCGACCTGGAAATGTTCACCATCAACTACGATGCATTGAGCCTGAAGCACAAGCTGTCCCAGTACTATTCCGATCTGGTATATGCAGGGAAGTGGTTTACCACTGCCCGGAAATCCCTTGAAGCATTCATGGAGGAAACCACAAAGTTCACCACGGGATCCGTAAGATTGTCTCTGTACAAGGGCAATACCACCGTTATCGGCCGCCAATCTCCTTACGCTCTTTACCTCGAAGAATTGGCGAGCTTTGGAGAGACCAGCTACGATCATGCCGATGCTGAGGGATTCATCAACCTTTATGGTCTGGCTACCGGTGTTACAGCCATGGTGCAGAATCGCCTCAAGGATAATTCGGGACAGGCCGTCGATATGAAGGCCATCGCCGGAAGCTACCACGACAAATAGGGAAAATACCGGAGCTTGAAAGCACATGTTAATCAGAAGCTATGAGGCGGGCGATCACGACGGAGTTGTAGCCCTGTGGAAGGAATGTTTCAAATATCCGGCATCACATAACGACCCGGAACTGTCGATTCGCCGAAAGGCGGCCCTGGATGACGGGTTGTTCTTTGTTGCCGTTCCCAACGAAGAAGTCGTCGGGACGGTCATGGCCGGCTGGGACGGACACAGAGGTTGGATCTATTCACTGGCCGTACATCCCTTACTGCGAGAACAGGGTATAGGTAGAAAACTGGTTGACCGCGCCGTTGACGAATTGAAGGAACGGGACTGCCCGAAAGTCAACCTCCAGGTAATGGCGGACAACGCCCTCGTCATCGGATTTTATGAGAAGTTGGGATTTCTTGTCGAAGAAAGGGTCAGCATGGGACGGAAACTCTATTAAACTTCGACCCTATGACGAGGTTCTTGCAAAATAGTAATTTTGAAAGAACCTCAGATTCATATCCCCTTTCTCCCCCGAGTGAGTTATTCTAATCCTATGCGTCAATTAAATCGAATGACCATCTGCCTGATTGCGGGAATATCGATACTCGGCGGCTGCGGACTGATCCCCGGGAAATACAATGCCGGAGACGTCGCGAACGCCTTTTATAACTATCAACTTGATAAGGGTTCTCTCTTTCCTTCCGAGTTATTTGCCGACACACAGGTTGCCATTCAGGCCGAGTCTTTAGTGAGCCGCAGGGATATGGCATACGGCTCTTACCGGTCGCACAACCGTATCGGCACGAACCGCCGTATCTTCATGGAGGGTCAGGGACGAAAAGAGATTGTAACCTATATTTTCGACGTGACGGAGGAAAATGGCAGAACGAGGGAAACTCTGATGCTATCCCGTAACAGCACCACGGAACCATTTCTCATAACGGCCTATGTTATTGAAGATATTCCACGTCTGCAGAATCCAGCACCGGTCGGTACAAGCTCTACATGACATTTTCAGTCATCGATGTGGAAACCACCGGGCTGTCTGCGAAGACAGGAGACCGGATACTGGAAATCGGTATCGTCCGGTTAACAGACGATGGAGAACCCATAGAGACATTGAATACACTCATCAATCCGGAAATAAAGGTCAGAGCCACTCATGTTCATGGTATTACCGATGAGATGGTGCGTGATGCACCACGTTTTCGGGATATTATGCTCCATCTATGCTCGTTACTTAACGGAACTGTGATTGCCGCTCACAACGCATCCTTTGATCTTGGATTCCTCCGGGAGGAATTCCGCCGGTCAGGAACTTCACTTCCATTTATTTCACCGGTATGCACCCTTATTCTGGCCAGAAAATATCTCACATCACTATCTTCCCGGTCTTTGGCCTCCTGCAGACAGTTTCTCGATCTGCCTGATGATGGTGCCCATAATGCCATAGCAGATGCTCGCTCCGCCGCATATCTACTGAAGCATTTCATCAGGAATTTCAGACCCGAAATCAAAGCAAAAGCGTTCAGGTCGGCTTTACTTGATGATGAGCCGGCATTAAAACCCCGCTTTACCCATGGAGAACGAGAATGAAAAAAATACTCACCGTCAATCCCGGTTCCACCAGCACAAAAGTCGCTATCTACGAAACCACAGATGCCTGGAACGTCAATGAAATTCAGTCCGATAATGTAAAACACGATCCGAAAGAACTGGAAATCCACCCTGAACCTGCCGATCAACTCGAATTGAGAATCCATGCGGTTGAGTCTTTTCTCAATGAATCGGGCAATCCGGTCCTCGACGTCGTATCGGGCCGGGGCGGTCTTACTCACCCTCTGGAAGCCGGATCTTATCGCATCGACAAGGAAATGAAGGAAGACCTTCTTTCCTCCCGGTATGGATACCATGCCTCCAATCTGGGAGCCCTCATTGCCGACAATCTGGCAACCGTTCGGAATATCCCGTCTCTCATCACCGACCCTGTCGGCGTTGATCAGTTCCAGCCACTGGCACGTTATTCAGGACACCCGGAACTTCCTCGCCGCTGTCAGCTTCACGCCTTGAACATGAGAGCCGTCGCCCGGGAAGCGGCAAGGGACCTTGATGGAAAAATGAAGGATTTCCGCTTCATCATCGCCCATCTCGGCGGAGGGATTTCGGTGAGCCCCATGGAAGATGGCCGCCTCATCGATGTGAATCATGCCATGGATGGTGGCCCTTTTTCACCACAGCGCAGCGGCGCCCTGCCCCTTATCCCTCTTGTGGAAATGTGCTTCTCCGGCCGCTGGAGCAGCGCAGAGGATGCGATAAATGAGCTTACCAGACGTTCAGGCCTGCTTGCCTACCTGGGTACGGATGACGGCCTGGAAATTGAACGAAGAGCTATTTCAGGCGAACAGCCATGGCTGGAGGTATATCAGGCCCTGGCCTATCAGATCAGTAAGGAGATCGGCGCCATGACAACGGTTCTGAAATGCAGAGTGGATGCGATTATCCTGACCGGCGGCCTGCCACACCCACCCCTGTCGGACTGGATTACCGAGAGGGTCGGATGGATCGCGCCTGTGCGAATTCATGCAGGTGAAAGGGAAATGCTCGCCCTGGCCAGGGCTGCAGCCCGATATCTGTTTGGTGAGGATGAGTTACTGAATTATTGAAACCCATAGATAAAAGGGATCAGTAGAACCAGGATGGAGATGTGGAAACCTTCTTCCCTGTATTACGCCGGTAGAACAGTGATGTTAAGATAGAAACGTGCTGAAGGTAATTATCTACTGGATTAACTTCCTCCTGGTGGTTATTACCGTTCTTTCTGTTCTCAAATCCCGTAAATCACCGGCCTCCACAATGGCCTGGATCCTGGCGATTGTCACCATTCCCGTCCTGGGTCTTGTCGCCTATGTCCTCGCCGGGATCGACTGGCGAAAAAGGAAACTGGTGAATATGGTTCCCGAGGAAGTTTTTTCAGCCCATCTTTCCCCGGCACTGGAGAAACAGAGCACCCTTATCGATAATATGCTGCGGTCAGGAGATCCGAAGCAGCGCCGGGCGGCCAGAAACATCCACCTGCTCACAAGAGCTGCCGCCGCACCGGTTACCGGCGATAATTCTGTCACTTCATTCTATTGCGGCAGGGAAAAGTTTGATGCTCTCATGGAAGACATTGAATCCGCCGGTGAATCCATTCACATGGAATATTACATTTGGAGCTCGGACAAACTGGGTGACCGTATCCTGCACATCCTTGAGCGGAAAGCCGGGGAAGGCGTCATCGTCAGACTGATATTCGACGGCTGGGGGTCGTTTGGAAAAATCTCATTTGCATACAGAAGGGCTCTCAGGGAAGCCGGTATTGAATTCGCATATTTCCTGGATTTAGCCAATCCTATTGCCCGTATCAAGATAAATTACAGAAACCATCGGAAAATTGCCGTCATTGACGGCCGGGTAGCGTATATCGGTGGAATGAATGTAGCTGAGAATTATATCAGCGGAGGCAGACATTTCCCCGGCTGGAGGGATACTCATCTCCTTATCGAAGGACCCGCCGTATCGATGCTGCAGGCGGTCTTCCTGGTGGACTGGCATAACAGCGGCAGAGAACTGCTGCTTCAGGATTCCATGTTTCCCGTTTTGGAACCCGATCCGGGCCAGGGCGGAATCCCGATACAGATAGCCATCAGCGGCCCCGATTCACCGTGGGAGGGCATCAGGCTTCACTATCTGGAACTGTTGAACGGAGCCAGGGAGGAAGTGCTGATTCAAACCCCGTATTTTATACCCGGAGAAGCGGTGGAACAGGCCATGATCGCCGCCGCATTACGGGGCGTACGGGTTATCCTCATGACTGTCGGACGACCGGATAAGAGGATACCGTTCTGGGCGGCACAAACCTATTTCGCGCCCTTGCTGGAAGCGGGTGTTGAGATATATCGATATCAGTCCGGATTCCTTCATTCCAAGGTTATCATACAGGACAGATTTATCGCATCGGTAGGGACATGCAATGTCGATTTGCGCAGCTTCTACCTGGATTACGAAGTGAACGCTGTCCTGTATTCTTCCAATGAGGCGGCATCCCATGCCGATCAGTTTTTCAAAGATATGAAGAACTGTCTTTCGGTTACCATCAGTGATATTGAAGATATCTCACAGTTCGCACGTCTGCGGAATGCCGCTTTCCGCTTACTGTCCCCTTTGATGTAACCCCTTGAGAATGAGCGTTCGTGTTACCGATCGGTGGCTCCCGGAGTTTCTCTGGTAATGGAAAATTCCAGGCTGTAGCGGCGAAAGGGTTTCATCTTGTACTTTCTCATCAGGTTCAGAACTCCGGGAATACTACCTCCGACACCCCGCTGTTCACCATCAATATGAACATGGATATCTTCGCTGCGCTTAATCTCATGGGAATGATCGGCCATGGCAATGTCTTCCCGGGATGCAAACCGGGCTGAAAAATCAATGGTTTTCCCACTTGACGCCGAGAATGTAAACGCCGTTCCGCCATCGGAGAACAAAACCCGCCGGACACCGGTCCGGTTACCGCTTTCCTGAGGCTTCAAGTATTCAAAAGACAATTCATCGATATCGGCTTCGTGAAGAGCGACGATCGCCCCGGCTTTCCGGTCGACATAGCACTCCTGAGGCCCAAGGCCGAACCAGGAAACCTTTCTATACCTTGAATGAAGGGCCATTCGGGTACCGAATCTAACCATTTCCCGCCAGGGGCGCCCCCTCAGGACAAGCGTCATTCGGCCGTCGTTACCAAAAAGAAATTCCTGACGGAACTGCCCGAGGAACCCGGCAACCTTCAATCTGAGTTTCACCTGCAGCCCTTCGGGCTTCAATTTCACCTTCCAACGCTTCAATTTCCGGTTCCGACCGGCTTTATCCCAGGATTTTCCGTAAATCCGATCCGCCA